>NZ_DAMBUH010000008.1:0-204 GCF_032053605.1 Tianweitania sp. | reverse complement strand
GTGATGGCGCGGTTGCTGCCGCGGTTGTCGCGGGACACGGTGCTGGAGGTGAGGAGGGGGTGAGGGAGGGGATTAGGTGAGTAGGTGATTAGGTGAGTAGGTGCGTCCTTCGAGGCTTGCCTGGCTGGCTTGGCTCTTCACCTTCGAACTCGTGCGGGCTCGCACCTCAGCAACCGTATTGTTGGGCTGTTTGTTTAATGTGGT
>NZ_DAMBUH010000007.1:0-70626 GCF_032053605.1 Tianweitania sp. | reverse complement strand
AGGCAAAATCATCCGCGAAACCCGCGCGCAGATCGCCTATGTCGCCGACTATTATCGGTACTATGCGGGTCTCGCCGACAAGATCGAAGGCGCGACGCTGCCGATCGACAAGGCGGACATGGAGGTCTGGACACGGCGCGAGCCCGTCGGCGTTGTTG
Organism: Tianweitania sp.; assembly: GCF_032053605.1. Classification (NCBI taxonomy): domain Bacteria; kingdom Pseudomonadati; phylum Pseudomonadota; class Alphaproteobacteria; order Hyphomicrobiales; family Phyllobacteriaceae; genus Tianweitania; species Tianweitania sp. Next base: position 70,468 of record NZ_DAMBUH010000007.1, on the reverse strand, counting down.
CCGCGATCGTACCATGGAACAGCCAGCTCTTCCTTTCTGCGGTCAAGATAGGTCCCGCGCTTGCCGCAGGTTGCACCCTCGTCGTCAAGGCTTCGGAAGATGGTCCGGCGCCGATGCTGGAATTTGCGCGCCTGATCCACGAAGCAGGTTTTCCGGCAGGCGTCGTGAACGTCATCACGGGCTTCGGTCCGTCATGCGGAAGCGAACTCACCCGCCATCCCGGCATCGCCCATATTGCCTTCACGGGTGGCCCTTCGACAGCCGCCCATGTGGTTCGGAATTCTGCCGAGAACCTTGCGAGCACATCGCTTGAACTCGGAGGAAAATCGCCGTTCATCGTGTTCGCGGACGCCGATCTGGAAAGCGCTGCCAACGCCCAGGTCGCCGGAATCTTCGCCGCGACGGGACAAAGCTGCGTGGCGGGTTCACGCCTGATCGTCGAGGCTTCCGTTAAAGACGCGTTCCTCAGCGCCCTCAAGAAGAAGGCTGAAGCGATCCGGATCGGCGCGCCGCTGGATATGGCGACGGAAGTCGGCCCGTTATGTACAGGGCGCCAGCGCGACCATATCGATCAACTGGTTCAGGCATCGATACAGGCCGGAGCGAAACTCGTGACAGGCGGCATCGTCCGTGGCGGGGAGGGCTTCTATTATCCGCCGACCATCCTGGACTGTGACGGGGTCTCGTCGCCGTCCTTTGAAACCGAATTGTTCGGGCCTGTCCTTTCGGTTGTGTCTTTCAGCGGCGAGGCAGAGGCGATCAGCCTGGCGAACGATACGCGTTACGGTCTCGCTTCCGGCGTCTTCACGCAGAACCTGGCTCGGGCGCATCGGCTTGTGCGGGCAATTCATGCAGGCGTCGTATGGATCAACACCTACCGCGCCGTTTCGCCGATCGCGCCGTTTGGAGGCTACGGCCAGTCAGGCCACGGACGCGAAGGCGGCATCGCCGCCGCACTCGATTACACGCGGACCAAGACGGTGTGGCTCAAGACGTCGGACGATCCTTTTCCCGACCCGTTCGTGATGCGGTAAGCCATGCTTTACGAGATCCGCACCTATCGGCTGAAGAACGGCTCTGGACCGGAATACCTCAAGGCTGTCGGAGAATCCGGCATCGCCATCCAGAAGCAGCATCTGGGCAGCCTGGTCGGCTACTTCTCGTCAGAGATCGGGCCGTTGAACGAGATCGTCCACATCTGGGCCTATGAGAGCCTCGACGAACGCCAGCGCCGCCGCTCCCTTCTCGCAGCCGACCCGCAATGGCAGGCCTTCCTGCCCAGGATCCGCGACCTGATCGTGACCGCGGACAGCAAGATCATGACGCCGGCAAGCTTTTCGCCCCTGGGAGGTAGCACCGGCGCCTGAGAACTACCAAAAAAGTGGAGGAACCGAAATGAAGTACAAGATCGCCATCGGCGTTATGCTTGCAGGACTTGTTTCTGCAGGGAGCGCTTCCGCCCAGGACATGGTTTTCACCAGCTGGGGCGGCACCACGCAGGACGCGCAGCAGAAGCATTGGGCCGAAGGCTTTACGTCCGGCACGGGAGTACAGGTCACGCAGGACGGACCGACTGACTACGGCAAGCTGAAGGCCATGGTGGGCGCGGGCAACGCCACCTGGGACGTGGTCGATGTGGAGGGCGACTACGCGGTCCAGGCGGGCGACGCAGGACTGCTCGAGAAGCTGGATTTCTCCGTGATCGACAAGTCGAAGCTCGATCCCCGGTTTGTAACGGACTACTCGGTCGGCAGCTTCTATTATTCGTTCGTCATAGGCTGCAACAAGGATGCGGTAGACGCATGCCCCAAGACATGGTCGGACCTTTTCGACACGGCCAAGTTCCCGGGCAAGCGGACCTTCTACAAGTGGTCGGCGCCTGGCGTCCTTGAAGCTGCCCTTCTTGCCGATGGTGTTGCTGCTGACAAGCTGTACCCGCTTGACCTGGAACGGGCATTCAAGAAACTGGACACCATCAAGTCCGACATCATCTGGTGGGACAACGGCGCGCAGTCGCAGCAGCTGCTGGCGTCTGCTGAGGCACCGTTCGGTTCATTCTGGAACGGGCGACTGACAGCGCTCGCGCAGACTGGCGTCAGCGTCGAGACCTCCTGGACGAACAACATTACCGCTGCGGACTCGCTCGTGGTGCCGAAAGGCACGAAGAACAAGGATGCGGCAATGAAGTTCATCGCTCATGCGACGGGGGCCGAACCTCAGGCGATGTTCGCGACAGAAACGGGTTACGCACCGATCAACAAGGACTCCAGCGCCCAGATGGATGCGGAACTGCGCAAGACCCTGCCTGACATGCAGGCTGATACGCAGGTGAACTCCGACATGTCTTACTGGGCCCAGCATCGAGACGAAATCGGCACGCGCTGGTACGCGTGGCAGGCCCAGTAAAGCCGCCACCCCAATGAATGGCGGTGCCGCATGCCCGCGGCCCGCCAAATCTCACTGGAACCCGAAAAATGGCTCTATCGGCTGTGATCGGCGTGCCACTTCGAAAACCGCGTCGCGAAGCCGGGTTCGGCTACGTGGCGCCGGCGCTCGTGGTCATCGCCATCTTCTTCATCCTGCCCGTGCTCATGCTGCTGCTCCGCAGCGTGCTGGAACCCCAGCCGGGGCTGCAGAACTATGAGACGCTCCTTGGATCGACGACTTATCTTCGCGTCTTCCTGAACACGTTCATCGTCGCGGGGCTGGCTACGTTCGTCGCTGTCATCGTAGGCTATCCCGTCGCTTGGATGCTTGCGATCATGCCGGAGAAGTGGTCGAGGCTGGTTCTGGCGATCATCATCCTGTCCATGTGGACCAACCTTCTGGCTCGTACTTACGCATGGATGGTGCTGCTTCAGCGCACGGGCGTGATCAACAAGACCCTGATCGCCCTCGGACTGATCGACAAGCCCCTGCCACTGGTGAACAACCTGGTCGGCGTCACGATCGGCATGACCTACATCATGCTCCCTTTCGTCATTCTTCCGCTGATCGGCGTGCTGCGTTCGATCGATCCCGGCATTCTGCGTGCTGCGGCCCTTTGTGGAGCGAACAAGCGGCAGAGCTTCACGCGCATACTGCTTCCGCTGTCATTGCCCGGCGTGGCTGCGGGAGCACTCATGGTTTTCGTCATGTCGCTTGGCTACTTCGTCACCCCAGCGCTGCTCGGCGGCACCTCGAACATGATGCTGGCCGAACTCGTTGCGCAGTTCGTGCAGTCTCTCGTCAACTGGGGAATGGGCGGCGCCGCGGCGCTCGTGCTCCTGATCGTGACGCTTGCGCTTTATGCGGTGCAGCTGCGGTTCTTCAACCCGAACAAGGCGAGGTAAGCCATGCTGCTCGACTTCGACAAGCTTGGCGGCCTCCGTGTCTTTCTTGTCGGGCTGACCGTCCTGGTCTGCCTCTTCCTGATCATGCCGATCGTCTTCATTGCCGCGCTGTCGTTCGGCTCTTCGCAATGGCTGATCTTTCCGCCTCCATCATGGACCCTGCGCTGGTACCAGGAACTGTTTGCAGATCCGCGCTGGCTCTACTCCGCTTTGACGAGCCTGAAGATCGCTGCCATCGTCACGGTCCTGTCCGTCGTCATAGGCTTTCTGGCTGCTTTGGGCCTCAACCGCGGACGCTTCAGGGGCAGGGAAGCGCTTCGCGCATTGTTCCTCACGCCTATGATCCTGCCTGTGGTCGTTCTCGCGGTCGCGCTTTACGCGCTCTTCCTGCAGCTTGGCCTTGCAGGCACGACAGTCGCGTTCGTCATAGCCCATCTGCTTATTGCGCTGCCGTTCTCGATCATCTCGATCGGCAATGCGCTGGAAGGCTTTGACAGGTCGATCGAGGATGCGGCCGTCCTGTGCGGCGCGCATCCTTGGGAGGCGCGACTCCGCGTCACCGTGCCCGGCGTAAGCCACGGCATCTTCGCAGCCGCCATCTTCTCGTTCCTGGCTTCCTGGGACGAGGTCGTCTTGGCGATCTTCATGGCCAGCCCGACACTGCAGACGCTGCCCGTCAAGATTTGGACGACGCTGCGGCAGGATCTCACGCCTGTCATTGCCGCCGCATCCACTCTGCTGATCGCCTTTACCATCCTTCTGATGGTGCTCGCCGCCATCTTCCGCAAGGGACGCACGACATGACCGAACCCTTCCTTTCGATCCGCGACATCCGCAAGACCTACGGCAGCGTGACAGCCGTCAAGAACGTCACGATGGACGTTGCCGAAGGCGAGTTCATGACTTTCCTCGGGCCTTCTGGTTCAGGCAAATCGACGACGCTCTACATCCTGGCTGGCTTTCAAGACCCGTCCGGCGGAGACATCCTCTTCAAGGGCAAGAGCCTTCTGGCCACCCCTTCGCACAAGCGCAACATTGGCATGGTGTTCCAGCGCTACACTCTCTTCCCGCACCTGTCGGTGGGGGAGAATGTTGCGTTCCCGCTCCGTATCAGGCGCACGTCCCAGGCAGAGGTGTCGGAAAGGGTCAAGGGCGCGCTGAAGCTGGTCCGCCTCGAAGGGTTCGAGGACCGCAAGCCTGCATTGATGTCGGGAGGGCAACAGCAGCGCGTCGCACTTGCTCGTGCGCTGGTTTACAATCCGCCGCTGCTTCTGATGGACGAGCCGCTCTCAGCGCTCGACAAGAAGCTGCGCGAGGAGATCCAGTTCGAAATCCGCCGCATCCACCAGGAAACAGGCGTCACCATCCTATACGTCACGCATGACCAGGAAGAAGCCCTGCGCCTGTCCGACAGGATCGCGGTCTTCAGCCATGGCGAGATTGACCAGATCGGCAGCGGCCAGGATCTCTACGCCAATCCTGCCACTCGTTTCGTCGCCGAGTTCATTGGGGACTCTAGCTTCATCGATGCAGAGATCGTCAGCGTCGATGGAAGCGGAGCCCGCCTGATCTTGCCAGGAGGGACTAGGATCGACGGCGTGCCGACGCATGGGAGCCGCAGAAACGGGAGCAAGGCTTCGTTGATGCTGCGGCCGGAGCGCCTTTCCCTGTCCCGCGAAGCTGTCGCGGCGGGCCTTCAGGTATCCATTGGAGACATCACCTTCCTGGGAAACAACGTAGAGGTCAGCACAAGGACCGCTCAGGGCGACAGCCTCGCCGTCCGTCTGCCGTTCGGACATCAGGCGATTTCCAGCCTCAGCCGCGGCGACAGCGCCTGGCTGAGCTTCGATAGCGGCGCAGCGCACGCATTCCTCTAGGCGCTGGCTAGAAGCAAGCAATGTAGGCAAATAGAACACGCAGGATCCGTCCATGGCTATCTCAGAAACGCTGCTCACGAAGCTGAAGGATCCTTCGCTGGTCACGGACAAGGCCGTGGTTGGCAGCGAGAAAGTTGAAGAAAGCAGCCGCGGGCTTGTCTTTGAGGTCACCAATCCTTCAAACGGCGATGTCATTGCAGTTCTGCCTGATCTGGGCCGCACGGAAGCGGCGCTTGCTATCGATGAAGCGTACGTTGCCCAGAAAGCCTGGGCGAGGCGGACCGCCAAAGAGCGGGCATCCGTGCTGCGCAGGCTCCACGACCTCATGGTCGCGAACGTTGACGATCTTGCCACGATCCTGACGATGGAAATGGGCAAGCCGCTGCCGGAGGCTCGTGGCGAGATCCTATACGGTGCATCCTACATGGAATGGTTCGGCGAAGAGGCCAAGCGTCTCTACGGCGACACCATTCCTGGCCATCAGGCTGACAAGCGGATCATGGTCGTCAGGCAGCCCGTAGGTGTCGTAGCGGCGATCACGCCCTGGAACTTCCCCAACGCCATGCTCTCACGCAAGGTGGCGCCCGCCATCGCCGCAGGCTGTGCAGTGGTCTCCAAGCCTGCGGCCGAAACGCCGCTTTCCGCTCTGGCACTCGCAGTTCTCGCGGAACGAGCCGGGCTTCCAGCAGGGGTGTTCAGCGTGATCCTGTCGACGGATGCCCCAGAGATCGGACGCGAGTTCACCGAGAACGCGAAAGTGCGCAAGCTCACGTTCACCGGGTCTACCCAGGTTGGCAGGACGCTGATGCGGCAGGGGGCGGACCAGATCATGAAGCTTGGTCTCGAACTCGGCGGAAACGCTCCCTTCATCGTGTTCGATGACGCGGACATCGATGCAGCGGTCGAGGGAGCGATTGCAGCCAAGTTCCGCAACAACGGACAGACCTGCGTCTGCGCTAACCGGCTGTACGTACAGTCAGGCGTGTACGACGCGTTCGCCGGAAAGCTCGCGGCGAAAGTGGCAAGCCTGAAAGTCGGTGACGGGTTTGCAGAGGGTGTCGACGCAGGTCCGTTGATCGACCACAAGGCGCTGGCGAAGGTAGAGAGCCATATCGCCGATGCCGTAACAAAGGGCGCAAAAGTCGTTCAGGGCGGCGAAAGGGACAGCCAGGGTGGCCTCTTCTTCCAGCCCACGGTTCTGACGGGAATGACATCCGGCATGAAAGCAGCCCGGGAGGAAACGTTTGGCCCGGTTGCTCCGCTGTTCCTGTTTCACTCAGAAGACGACGTTCTGAACATGGCAAACGACACCGAGTTTGGACTGGCCTCGTATTTCTACTCCCGAGACCTTTCACGAGTCTTCCGGGTGGCGGAAGCGTTGGAGTACGGGATGGTCGGCATCAATACTGGTCTTATCTCAACCGAAGTGGCTCCCTTCGGCGGCATCAAACAGTCCGGCTTGGGACGAGAAGGATCCAAGTACGGCTTAGATGAATTTACCGAGTTGAAGTACCTTTGCCTCGCGGTCTGAGGTAGAATGCATCTTGTTCATGTGCGTAGATGCCGGCCTAAACTCTCCGTGTTCGCCATTCTTGACGCAAGCCCAATGCCAACGTCTGCTTGAAGATGACCGCTAAGGCAAACAATGGCCTGCCTGCGATGCTTGATCGCATGCATAAGGATAAGAACATTGATGCCGCGTGAAGGCTTATCGGTTGATTGGGTTAGAAGTACGGGAAGGCTGTTCGCATCCCACGGGCGAAGCCAGGGGCGAACGCCGTTTTCAAGCTGCTGAATGATGCGGTTCGTGATCTGCTGGTAGATGTCTTTCCGCTCGGACATGGCTTCTTCCTTTCGCCTGTGGGCGAAGCCTTCCCCTTCTGTTTGGGAAATGCCTCTCAGCATTTCCCTGGGCAGAGGAGGGAGGGCGAAGCCCGCCCACCGGCGCGCGATCAAGCGGGGTCAACCGGTCGCCTGCTGAAAAAACGGAAGGTTCGGGCGAAGCCTGAAAGCCGTTTTTTCAGCAGGTGACGCGGCGAAGCCGCGCTTGCCGGTTGATGCTGCGGCGCGCGATGGGAAGGCGGGAAAGAGGGGATTGTGGCCGCCCAAACGGCGGCCTCATGCAGGACCAGAGTCTCAGAGGCCCCCTCGGGATGATGTTCGAGTTTCCAAAGGAGCATCCTGGAAGCAAGTCGAAGCAGGTTTGTGGCTCATCTAGCGTAAGATCGGCGGTAACCGGCCGTGGACGGAAAATTCCTTGCAAGTCTAAAAGCCGAGTGGGTAGTGGAGCGGCTAGCTCCGATAACGACGTCCGCAGACAGACGGTAGACTGCCACCTAGACTGGCGTCCTGATCATCTGCGTTGAGACCGACCATCATGCAACTCACTCGCCTCGAGCTTTACACCCGCGTGTGCAAAAGTCCCCTCAGCAAACTCGCGCCCGAGTTCGGTATCTCTGGAACCGCACTCGCCGCGATCTGCAAGAGATACGCCATTCCTTATCCTGGCTCAGGGTACCTGGAGGATGTCGTCGATATCCTTCTCGACGAAGCCGAGCATGTCGGTGGTATGTGCCCCCTTCTTCTTTAGCAGGAAACGAATCTTAGCCCGACGCCACGGCGTACCGCTTTGTGTCTTTTCGCAGTTAAGGTGGCGGCGACGACCGCCTTGTCGTCGGCCCAACGATCGAGGATTTCGGTAAAAATCTCGCGGACGCTGGTACAGAAGTGCCGGGCCGCATCCGTGTTGACAGGGTTCAGCGCATACAAAGCGCCTTTCCAGCGGTCGCAAAGGTCTTGCGAGAGGTCCGAGAGGCAGTCGAGGATGCCCGTATCCTGCGCTGTCTCCTCGACAACCTCCTCAGCAGAAAGCGGACGGTCCGCTTCCTGGGTCCCTTTAACCGAGTAGCTGCTATCCGTCTGAGTTGCGCCCGCGAGAGAACCTTATAGCTTTGAAGATATTTCTTTGTGGATGCTTCTCGAGGCTGCGCGGATGCTTATCGAGGCAGGTGGTATAAAACGGCGAGCCAAGTTTGAACCGGATCATACCTTAACAGAACCGCTCTGACCTTCGAACCGAAGATGCATTTCAAACAACTTGCTTGCCTGCGGAGGCAGAACAACACTGCCGTTGCGGTTTTCCAGTGCTCGTCCCTGAGCAGATGACGGTGCGGTACCGCACCAAGGTTCCATACAAAGAAAGGGCGCTCCCTCCTTTTGCCATAACGCGAACATCGGAAGGTTTTTGGTAGTCATTTCGATGCAGGTGTTACCTGCTGCGAACGCAATGTTGGTGCCGACATCCTCCTCAAACACCATCGCACCAGCCTGAAACAAGGCGGGGTGCAGTGTTATACATCCATTTGAAAAAGGAGAGGTGAGGGGCCTCTTGTCTAAAAGCCCCGAGGCATCAAGCTGCATCATCTGTGGTGAAGCACGATTGCCAAGCTCTACCACATGCGTCCATCCATAAGCACCCGGCAGAGGCCAGTTGAATGCTGGATGAAAGCCGAATTGAAAGGTGATGTCCCGCGAGTCCAGATTGTCGACGATAGCGAGGCAAGTCAGACTATTTCCTTGAAGGCGATAGGCGATTTCCAAGCGGAAATCGAAGGGAAACGACTTGATGGTTTCCGGGTTGGACCTGAGTTCGAGCCTTGCCTCAGTGGCATCAGCCTCTAGCACTCGAAACAGGCTGCTGCGGGCGAATCCATGTGGAGGCATTGAATGGGGGGCGCCATCGATTGTCACCGTATCATTCGGGCTTCGGCCAATAACGGGAAACAGCAGAGGCGATCTGTCCGCCCACCAAAGAGGATCACCTTGCCAGAGCCACTCACTGGTGTCTGAAAGGGTGACGATCGATTGAAGCTCGGCGCCAAGTTCCGCAATCTGGACGCGCAGAACTCCGTTTTGAAGAACATGCATGACCTCAGCCTCGTAGGAGTCGTACACGAGCCTCATCATAAGCCGCGATGATGGGCAGCGCTTTCGCACGCACGGTGGCCGCATCATCGCCAGGACGATAGAAGGTGCTGCCGATGCCGAGAGCACGTACGCCGGCCTTCATGTAGGCTTCTAGGTTATCTGCGGAAATTCCGCCAACAGCCGCGATCACTGAAGCTTTTGGCAGGATGACCTTGATGCTCGCGATACCTGACGGGCCGAGAATGTCTGCGGGGAAGAACTTCAAGCCTGATGCTCCTGCATCAATGGCATCCCATGCCTCAGTCGGTGTCATGACACCAGGCATAGCAACCATTCCCAACTCTGCCGCCCGGGCCACCACTTGGGTACGCATGTTCGGGCTGACAAAGAGACGCCCACCAACGGCATGCACTTTCTCGACATCGGAGACCGTGAGCATGGTTCCGCCGCCGATCAAGGTCTCGTTGCCGAAGGTTTTGGCAAGAATACGAATAGAGGAAAGTGGGTCCGGCGAATTAAGCGGCACTTCGATGGCCTGTATGCCGGTTTCGATTAATGCGCCTGCTATCTGTTCCACTTCATCAGGTGTAACGCCACGCACGATAGCAACCAGATCCCGCGCCATCTTGGGCCATTGCATTGCGGTCATCTAACTGTCCTCTTAGGAAGAACGCAACGGGCGCTCATGGTACCAGCTGGCTTACGCGCGGCCTCATGCGGCGCATCGGCTAAGCTTCAATGGAGCGGTGCGCATGATGATTGAGACCAGCGATCAATATCCGCCGGTCATGAAGATCGACTCGCCAGTCATAAAACTACATGCCTCGGATGACAGCAGGATCGCAGCTCCAACCATTTCCTCCGGCAGGCCGGCACGGCCCATCCAATTGAGGTTTTGTGTGTACAGTGCCCAACCGTCAGGGTCGCTGTCGCGACGATGTGCGTTGCGGTCCGTATCGATCAAGCCGGGCGCAAGCGTATTGAGAAGGACGTTCTTGTTCGCGTAATCTCGAGCTTGGCTCTGGATGAGATTGTGTTGTGCTGCCTTCGTGGCGGCATAGGCCGTAACGACACTCTTTGGTCTGAGCTGGTTAACGGAGCCGATCGAGACGACCCGTCCCCAACCCCGAGCAGCCATCAACGGCAGAACCGTCTGCAGCATGTCCACCGTCGATCCCAGATTCACTGCCAGTTGGAATGACAAGTCACGAGCGCGAAGATCCGCCAGGGTTGCATTGATCTGGGCACTCGCATTGATCACCAATATGTCCAATGGAGCATGAGCCTCGGCCTGCTCGATGAGCTTGCGGCCCGCTTCTGGTGTGGAAAGATCGCAGGCGAGTTCGTGGGCAATGCCGCCGGCTGCTTCGATGCGCGTCCGCACCGCAGTGGTCCCCGCGTCTGCAGTGCTGTGCAAAATTACTTCTGCCCCGGCAGCCGCAAGCCCTTCGGCGATGGCAGCTCCGATACCGCGGCTTGAGCCTGTCACAAGGGCAGTACGACCCTTGAGGCCAAACAGTTTTTCAAGCGTCATGCGTCACCATCAAAAAGGGGGATAGGTGCGCCAGCGACACCGGGACGGCCTGCAAACAGTCCGCCCGAGAGGGGAGCATCCGCAAGCGTTGAGGCGGGCAGCCGCGTACGGGCACTGGTGATGAAAAGCGTCGAAAGGTCAGGGCCACCGAAGCACACACTGGTGGGACGAGGCACCGGTAGCTCCAGGACTTGATCAAGGCTGCCATCTGGAAGGTAGCGGCGAACACACCAGCCATCCCAAATAGCACACCAGACCCCGCCCTCTGCATCAACGGCAAGACCATCGGGCCGACCGTCAGCTACAGCGATGCGTGCAAACTCGCGGCGGGCCCCCAAGGCCCCGGTCTCAGGGTCGCATTCATAGGCGTGGATCAATCCTGGCACCGTATCCACGAAATAGAGGGTCCGACCATCAGGGCTCCAACCCAAACCGTTGGATACGGTGATCCCGCCTTCCTTACGCTGAAAAGCGCCTTTTGCATCGACGCGGTAAAGGGCTCCAGTCGGCTTTGACGCGTCGATACGCATCGAGCCGACCCATACGGCTCCATCGGGTCCGCGCTTGGCGTCATTGAGGCGATTATCGAGGATGCCGGACTCCGGACTGGAGAAAGGGGTCAAAGCACCACTCGCAAAATCGAGCCATTCGATCCCATCCTGTGAGGCAACGAGCAAGCGCCCACCCTCAACAGGGATCACCGCGCTCACGAGCTTCCCGGTTTCGCAACTTTCATTGCGACCGGTCTCGGGGTTGAAGCGATAGACTGCGGGATGCAGAATATCGACCCAGTAGAGAACGCGCTCCTGCGGGTGCCACACAGGGCTTTCACCAAGTTGAGCACCCCACGGCAAAACGCAGCTCAGTTCTGCCAACTGCCTGTCGGTCTTGCTGCGCGGACGGGGCCGCGACGTAATGGCCACGGCACCTGCGGCACCGGTTATGCGACGTGCGGCAGCGATGAGTTCGCGGCCTGTCGGGTGGATGTTGGAGGTGTCGAGGCGCGATGACGGCCCCAGCACGACCAAAGCACCAATCGGGGTATTATCGCGTCCCATTACCGGGGCAGCGACCGAGTTCACGCCAGCCAGATGCTCTTCATAGGACACCGAGTACCCGCGCGCACGTGTCAGGGTCAGGTCTGCTTGAAGGGCTTCAGGTGTAACGAGTGTATGATGCGTGAAACTGTCGAGCGTGAGCCGTTCCGCGAGCGCCCGCCCCATAGCCGGATCCTGAAAAGCTAGAAGCGCCTTACCTCCAGCGGTGCAATGAAGCGGAACACGCCGCCCAACTTCCACGCGAACTGCAAGGCCATTGGCCGATTGTTCGGCTAGATATTGCACCATCGAACCATCTAGCCGGCACATCGCTGCCGTCTCGCCAAGCTCGCCAGCCAACCGTTGCAGTTCTGGCAAAGCTGCAGACACGATGTCGAAACTATCCCAAACGCGATGCGTCATTTCGAGAAAGCGCTGGCCAAGCACATAGGTGCCTGATGAGGCATCCTGCCTCACCAGGCCGTAGGCGATCAGTGTTCTGAGAATTCGGGCAAAGGTTGGTTTCGGAAGGCCTGAGGCGTTTAATAGCTCTGCGAAGCGCAATGGCTCAGGGGCATCGGCTACCATGTCCAACAAGGTCAGGCCTTTAGAGAGTGCGGCTGTCCCTCCAGGCGTTTCGGGTTTCATGCCTGACGTCCTTCAGCCAGGCGACGGCTTCTTGCAGGGGCAGCCTCACTCAGCATGCGCTTCACCGTCCATTCCGCTGAAAAGCCAAGCGTTCGCCTGATAAGCTCGTTTGACGTATGGTAGTAGACGCCTGCACCAGGAAGATCGACCGTAACGATGGGCAGTTCAGTCAGTTCAGACATCAGCGGAACGATATCGGCAAAATCAACAGGCTCGTCCGAACCTAGGTTGAAGGTGCCTCCAACCGCCGCGGGATGATCAAGCGCCAGAAGAACGCCTGCCACCATGTCGCGCGTTTCCGTGATATGCATACGGAAAGGACGGCCATCTTGGTTGCGGGCCAGAACGTGTGACGGTTCCCCGATATCAGCGGCACGCAAGAGGTGGGCTATGGCGGTATTGCCAAAGCCTTCTTGCTGCCTGATACGCGGGCGCAGGAAGAAGCGAGGACCGGAGAAAAAACTATCCTCGTCCAGCAGTTCGGCTGCATCCTGGGTATGCGAGAAGCGCAGGATGACCGTTTCCATCCGACCGGCACGTTGGTGAAATCGGACCAATTCCTCACCAAGGAGCTTGGTCAGCCCGTAGGGTGACGTTGGTTGCAGCGGATGCTCTTCCGTTACCGGCAGAAATTGGGGATTGTTCTCGGGATAAACCTCGCCCGACGACGCAAAAACGAAGCGCCGTACGCCCTCGTTGGCGGCTGCCTGAAGCAGAATACGCGTGCCCTCGACATTGGCAGTGAACATACGCTGTTGATCAGCCGGTACCCAGGACATGAACGCGCCAAGGTGCAGCACGTCATTGATGCCGGACATTGCTTGCGCAACAGCCTGGGCGTCATCCAGGGAACCAACAACTTCATCGGCAAGGCCAGAGCTTCGCAGGTCGAAGCCTCGAATGCTTCGACCTTGGGAACGCAGGGCTGCAACAACTGCTCGCCCGACGCGGCCAGCGGATCCAGTAACGAGGATCATAGTCTCTGTCCTGTCGCAGGGTGAAATAGGTAAAGGTGCTCTGGGTTGAAGCCGAGCCTAAGCTCTTCACCCTTCAAGAGGCTTCCTGAATGCGCAACTCTGGCAATCAGTCCCTTTGATCTGCCTTCATCACCTTGTGGCTGAACCGCTCCTTGAGCATCGAAGTAGACATATTTTTCCGACCCCAGGCTTTCTATAAGGGTGGGCCGCACGGTAAAACTGGCAGGCCCTTCGCCGAGCGATAGATGCTCGGGTCGAAGCCCTACAACCACGGGGCCTTGATGAGCCCCTGACTTGGGCAGAGCCACGTCGCGGCCAAACAAGTTGAAAGTGCCATCTTGAACTTCGGCGTTTAGGAAGTTCATTCCCGGCGATCCGATGAAGCTCGCAACGAAAAGGTTGGCAGGTCGATCGAAGAGTTCGTCGGGCGTAGCGATCTGCTGAATAACGCCACCCTGCATGATGACGACGCGATCTGCCATGGTCATGGCCTCAACCTGATCGTGTGTCACGTAGACGGTCGTAACGCCGATCCGCTTGTGCAATGCGCCGATTTCAGCCCGCATGTTGACACGCAGCTTAGCATCCAGATTCGAAAGCGGTTCGTCCATCAGGAAGGCCTGAGGCTGACGCACGATGGCGCGGCCCAGTGCTACGCGCTGGCGTTGACCACCGGACAGATCCTTAGGTTTACGATCAAGATAAGGCGTGACCTCAAGGATACGAGCTGCGTTCTCGACCCGGCTGTCGATCTCTGCGTTAGTGGCGCCGCGCATCTTTAAGCCGAACCCGATGTTCTGGCGAACGGTCAGGTGCGGGTACAGCGCGTAATTCTGGAAGACCATGGCTATGTCGCGATCGCCTGGTGCCAAATCGGTCACCTCCCGTTCGCCAATGAAGATCTGGCCGTCACTTGCCGGTTCTAGCCCCGCGAGGATCTTCAGCATGGTTGATTTACCGCAGCCGGAAGGGCCAACAAGAACAACGAATTCGCCGTCTTCGATTTCCAGTGAAAAGGGCTCTAGAACCCTGAGGGAGCCATACGATTTGCTGACGTTGCGAATGGAAATGTTAGCCATGCTTCACTTCTCCGCGCCAGCGGTCAGGCCGCCGACCAAATAGCGTTCGAGGAACAGGTAGATGACGATAATCGGGATCGCGACGAACACCGAGGCCGCCGCGATATCGTTCCAGTAGGTGACGTACTCACCCTGCATCGTCGTGATGCCGAGATTGGCGGTCCAATTGTCGGGCGAGTTGACGAGGAAGGTTCGCGCATAGGCATAATCAGCCCAGCTGAGGACAAAAGCATAAAGTGCAGTCGCTGCAAGGCCGGGCGTCGCAATCGGAAGCACCACGCGCCACAAGGCGCCAACAGGTGAGCAGCCATCGACCATGGCTGCCTGTTCCAACTCCCGTGGTATGGTGTCAAAGTAACCCTTCAGCATCCATGTCGCAAAGGGGATGATCATCGTGGAATGAGCCAGAACCAGCGTCCACAGGCTGCCGATCAAGCCCATACGGGAGAAGATGGAGAACAACGGGATGACCAGAAGCGTTGCCGGCAGCATCTTGGCAGTCAGCACGAACAGGCCCATCGTAGCTCCGCCCTTCATCGAGTAGCGCGACAATGCGTAGCCGGCACTGACGGATACCACCATCGAGAGGGTGACGGATCCAACTGCCGCCAGCGTGGAGTTTGTCAGCCATCGCACGATGGGTTTGGCCTCCCACACCCGGGCAAAGACGTCCCATTTCGGATCGTCGGGCCAAAAGGTCGGCGGCAGCCGGTAGAGCTCATCCGTGGTCGACAATGCGGTCACGATCAACCAGTAAACGGGCCACAGAATAACCGCCGCGGTGAGAATGACCGTCGCATAAAGAGCGATGCTTTGAGCGAGACTACGTTTCATGGACATGGCTCCTTAGTAAATGGACCGGGAGCGACGGCCGAGCATCAACAAGCTGGCAAGAACGCAGATCACAAGCGTCAGCACGCCAACAGCCGCCGCTCGACCAAAATTATGATACTGAAAGGCCTGGTCGTAGGTCATGATGGACAGGGTCTGTGTTGAGCGCAGAGGGCCGCCACCAGTCAGAACCTTGATGATCGAGAAGTCGCGAAATACCCACAAAAGCGTCAGGACGACGGTAACACCAAGAACGGGCGTGAGCAGGGGAAGGGTGATCCAACGGAAGCGCTGAAATGCACTCGCTCCGTCCACCCGAGCAGCCGCATAGTAGTCGGCAGGAATGGACTGCAAGCCTGCAAGGCACATGATCGAGACGAAGGGGAAGCCCTTCCAGACCATTGTGATTGCTACCGCCAAGAAGGCGGCGCTCGCATCAGACACCCAGGGCACCATCTGATCGGATAACCCAAGTTGCAGGGCGAGCCAGCCAAATAGTCCGAAGGAGCTGTTGAACATCCAAGCGAAGATCACGACCGCGATAATCTCTGGAACAGCCCATGGCAATGCCATGCCAAGCCGCGCAATTGTACGACCGCGAAACTTGTTGTTGACGAGAAGCGCGCTGCCAAGGCCGACCAGAACGCTGCCGATCGTTACAACCACGACGAGCTTAAGGGTCACCCAACATGCCAGCCAGAATTCCTGGGAATTCAGCAGCCATTGATAATTCGCAAATGAGAAAGGTTTGCCTGCCGCACCGAGCCGAGGAATTTTGACCTGTTGAAACGACAGGTCGATCGCCACAAAGAGCGGCCAAACGATGATCGCAGCGACCATCAAGACTGCCGGAGCGATCAGGATATATCCCAGCAGATGCTGACGGCTTGGTCGCGCGAGATCAAAAAACTTGCGACGCGACGTGATGGAAGTATCGGTCACCATAGGTCCTCCCCCTGGTGGTACAGATTTGATTATTGGCGGAAAGCGAAGCGGAAAGGGTGATCTCAACCCTTCAGCTGTTCCGCCTTTGCCTGCATGGTCTTGGCAACCTCAGCTGGATCCAGGTCCTCGATCAGCATCCGCTGACTTTCTTCCATGATCATCTTGCTGAACTCATTGTAATAGAGCTCAAGACCTGTTGGGATACGATCGACGCCGGCAGCTGCTGCAGCCTTCATCGTTTCAAGCAAAATGGGAAAGTGCGGAAGCTTCTGCTCGACGCCAGAGACGTCAGCCGTCGGGCTTGGCGGCGTGTTGCCTCCCAGCGTCGCGTAGAGCCGCTGATACTCAGGGGACATGGTCAGCTTGATAAAGTCCCAGACGAGGCTTTTTTCCTCCTCAGGGATATCGACCGGGATTGCCAATACGTTGGAAGACCCACCAAGCGGCGGGTTAAGCGGCGGAGCGGCATAGACGATGTCGGCTTTGGCGCTGCCCTTTTCCGTGGTGCCATAAAGCCAAGGTCCATCCAGACGCATGGCCATTTTGCCGTCAGCAAACAGCTTGCGGACATCGCTCGCGGCCATATCGACCGGCCCGACGCCTGACTTGTTCAGTTCCTTCCAGCGCGTGAGTCCGGTGACCATTTCCGGCGTATCGATAGTGATATTGCCATCCTTGTCCGTCCAGTACGCGCCTGCATCCAAAATGTAGTTCAACATCTCGGTCAGATACTGCCCGGGACCGCCCTTGGTCTCATGGCCGGTCCCGAATTGATCAACGATGCCATCACCGTTGAGGTCTTTCGTTGTTGCCTTAGCGACATCAAAAAACTCTTGATAACTGGTCGGGACAGCCAACCCTGCCTGGTCGAGGATCTTCTTGTTGTAAGCCATGACGAAGCCAAAATAGTTCGTCATGATGCAGACGGTTTCGCCGTTCCACTCGCATTTCTGCTGCCCGGCCCACCCGTTCAGGTCGATACCATCTTTTTCGATCCGGCTATCGAGCGGCTCAAGCCAGCCATTGTCTGCAAACATCTGGAATTCGAAGGAAGCAAGATGGACGATCTGAGGCGGCGTGCCCGCTGCGAAGAGCGTCGTCATCGTGTCGGCATACGAGCTACGTTCGGCTTTCGTGAACTCGATCCTGACGCCAGGGTGCTGCTTCTCGAATTCCGCGATTGCGGCTTTCCACCATTCGCCCGTCCCTGCATCATCCGTTTGCCAGGAAATGAACTTCAGGACTGTGTCCGCGAAAGCGGGCGTTGCCCCGCTTGAAGCAACAAGTGCATAGGCGGCCGTGGTTAGTACCAGGCTGCGTAGAAGCTTCCTCATCTTTTTTCCTCCCAATTATATTCAGATGCGCTCGAGTAGAGAAAGCGCTGCTTCGGACGGCCGCACTCCCAGGCCGGGACCTGTCGGCAAGTGATACCGACCTTCACGGCAATCCATGTTGCCCACCAGGAGCCGCCGGTTCGGCTCGAAGATCGAATGCTGGAACTCGTGTCCGCGCATGGTGGGCAGGGTCGATGCCGCATGGAGGCTTGCAGCCAGAAAAATTCCCGCACCTACCGTGGCATGCGGGATCACGTCGATTTTGTGCTTGGCTGCCAGCGCGCCGATGCGAATGAAGTTGGTGATGCCCTTGTGGCCCATTTCGGGCTGGACGATTGCGATGCGACACCGCTCGATACGAGCCAGCATATCCCAATGCGTTCGCCACTCTTCGCCAACTGCAATAGGGATGCTAGTGCCTTTGGAGACTTTCTCGAGACCTGCAATGTCTTCCGTCCAAACCGGTGCTTCCGCAAACCATGGATCGTAGGGCGCCATTTCCTCGATCAATTCGAGGGCGCGTTCTGGTGTTTGGTTCCAGTGCATGTCTGCGGCGATCTTGGCCCGCGGTCCAAGAATGTTGCGGAGGTTCTCCATTTCGCGGGCAGGGCCGTCATCTGCGACGGGTGTAGCGAACTTGAATGAATCAAAGCCGCGATCTTGCCAGTATTTGGCTAGCTCGCCGCGCGCCGCCAACGTCCGTTCCGGCAGACCAGAAACATAGGCTGGAAAACTTTCTTTGCCGCCTCCCAACATCTCGCTTATGGGTTTGCCTGCCTCCTGGCCTGCGATATCCCAAAGCGCGATGTCCAGAGCTGCCAATGCATCGACATAGAAACCACCTATATAGCCGCGGACCCTCATCATGTCGTAGAGATCGTCATAGACGGCGGATGGGTCGAAAGCGTCTCGGCCGATGACAAATCCTGCAAGCAGGTCGTTTATGAGCGCTGCAACCGTGCCCGGGGCGACGATGCCGTATGTCTCGCCCCAGCCAACCACGCCAGCGTCCGTCACCATCCTGACGAGAACGCTGCGGTCGAAGGTTGGATAGACGGTGCGGTTGCCCTTGCGAACGATGTAGCCGTTTGCATTGACCACCTCACCTTCACGCAGGGCGCCAAGATAAGGAACCTTGCGGGGTTGGGTTAGCGTAAAGACTTCGACCGAGACGACAGGACTGCTCATGCTGCTTCCGCGACCAGCAAGCCAAGTTCTGACAAGTTCCGATCGATATCGGTGCACGCTGGGTCATCAAGCATTGGCGTTGGCGCCCTAACGTCGATGTGTTCGATGACACCACGGCGCCTCAACACATATTTCGTCAGGCGCATGCGGTAGACAGCCTGAAGCACGAGCAGTGGCAACGTACGGACGTAGATCTGGCGGGCTTCGTCTCGCCTTCCTTCGTTCCAGGCGCGCGTCAAGGCGACATGCTCGTCGACGATCTCGAGAGCAGGCATGGCCGCAGTTGCCCCGCGTGCATATTCGTCAAGAACATAGCGAGCACCACCGCCTCCGATCACGCCCTTCAGCGTTTGTGGGGCATTGGCGATGATGTGACTGATCGCGGGTCCAGCAGGAAGCGTCTCTTCCTTCACATAGGCCACACGGGGAAGGGCGGTAATAATCTCGATGATCGCGGCGGGACTTAAATCCGAACCCCGGGGGGCCGGCGCATTCTGAAGGATGATCTCTATAGAGGGTAGCGCATCCAACACCTTGCCCAAGAAGTCGATCAAGGCGGGAGCGTCGATACCAACCGATTTCGGAGGCTGAACCATCAGGTGCCGGATGCCCAGGGCGGCAGCTGCAGATCCGTGCGCAACCACTTCTTCCCAGGTGGCAGCGCTGGCGCCGGCGATAATTGGTACACGCCCGCCCACTTCTGCCACCACGATCTTGAGTAGATCAGCTCGCTCCTGGCCGGTCAGCGTCTCCACCTCGCTGGCGAAGCCAGGAAACACCACGCCGTGTACCCCATGGGCCAAAGCGAATTTGGTCAACTTCGCCATCCCCAAGCGATCGACGTCGCCGCCTAGAGCGAAAGGCGTCGGTAGAACCGGAAGAATACCAGTCAGATCAGAACTCATAGCGCAATCCATTTAGTATCATAATATGAGACATGTAAATCACAAATTGACACTAAGCGAAGTTCGCTCGTAAGACAAGGCCTGCCACGCAACTGCCAAGGGATCCTCGACATGGGACAACAAGCGGCTTCGATTATTGTTGATTGGGGAACGACCTCTCTCCGGGCGACCCTCGTGACCGCGGAAGGGCAGGCCCTTGACCACCTGGAGACACAACAGGGCATCTCCGTTCTTGCTAAAGGCGAGCACGAGAAGGTTTTGCTGGAGACTTTGCAGCCTTGGCTTACCGCTCACGGCGCTCTGCCGATTGCAGCACTAGGCATGATCACCAGCCGGAACGGCTGGGTCGAGGTTGACTACGTGCACTGCCCTGCTGGCTTGGAGGAATTAAGCCATGGGACGGTCACCCGAACACTACCAAATGGCTCGCAACTAGTGTTTCTGGCCGGCCTCACTGACCCTGCCGGGAAGCCGTTTGCAGATGTGATGCGGGGCGAGGAGACACAGGTGGTCGGCCTGGGACTAGCAAGCAACCGGACGGTGATCCTGCCTGGAACCCATAGCAAGTGGGCCCTTGTGGCTGACGGACGGATTGCTCGTTTTCAGACCTTTGTCACCGGCGAGATCTTCTCACTTCTCATGAACCATTCCTTCATCGCACGTGGGGCGGCCAATCCCCCGGTCGAAGATGCAGCAGCCTTTCGGCGTGGCCTGAAGGAAGCTGCCGGCACAGGTGCTATGCTTTCCCTGCTCTTTTCGGCTCGCACCGGGGGACTTGCGAAAGAAATTTCTGCTGACGAGTTGCGCTCCTATGTCTCAGGTCTCGTAATCGGACAGGAGTTCCGACAAGCGTCTGAGGAAGGCTGGTTCAAGGCGGGTGATGAGGTGGCAATTGTGGGCAATGATGGTCTTAACGGGCTTTACGGAGTAGCAGCCTCGACCTTCGGTCTAACGGTTAAGGAAGCGTCCGGCAGCGAAGCGATAGATGGCGCGATCGCTATCCTCAAGGCCGCCTGCGATCGCCACCGTGATGTATGATTTTCCGCCCACACTGGGTACCAACCGGCACGAAAATGACATTTATGCCATACTCGCGCAGCTTGAACGCAATGGGGTACCTCGGGCGCCTATTGCGTTCTATGGCTCGTCATCCATCCGCTTGTGGACGGGTCTGACAGGCGACCTCAAGTCGCTGGACGTGGTCAACCTAGGGTTCGGCGGCGGCACTTTCCTGTCTGGGATCCATTACATGGAACGCCTGCTGCTGCCGCTTAACCCAACCAAGATCGTCTTGTATTTTGGTGAGAACGACATCGCGAATGACGGCCTCACCGCACGCAGCACCTTCTCCAACTTCCTGATCCTCCGCGAACAGATATCGGAGAGGTTGCCAACAGCTCGGGTTTTCATTCTATCCACCAAACAGAGCCCGGCACGCTGGCTCTATTCAGATGAAGTCGACCGGTTCAATACACTATGCGCGGATTGGTGTAGCTCGCGCACTGACACATGTTGGATCGATGTGGGCACGGGACTGCTTGGAGAAAACGGCCGACCAATGTCACGTCTCTTTTTGCCCGATCTCATCCATATGAATCCAGCCGGCTACGCGATCTGGGCACATGTCCTAAAGAGTTCACCGGGACTGCTCGACAGATTGCCATGAGAAGCCAGGCTGCCCTGATCAACGATCTAGTTGACGCTGAAAACTGAGAACCAAGACAGTTATTGTTTCGAACTGAGATGAACTGCTTCAGACCAGGCGCAAGGACAGCTGCACTTTTGGCCGAAAGCTGACCGACAGCTTTGAGGATCGAGCAAGCATAAAGCAGCCATTCCGCTACCGACCCCATCGCGGCCGTTCGTAGCGGCTTGTGCTGCGCCCGGAAGCAGCCGTTCAATTTCAGGCGCCCGCAGACGTGAACCGTCTCTCGTAGGCTATTACATTCCAGCTCCGCCGAAACCCTTGCCCAACCAGCGCAGGAACCATCGATCACTCCTGATCGCCTCAGCGATACAGGCCGATTACTTTCGTTGTGATCAATCGCACCAGAAGCGCAAGGACGATCGATGAAGCAAACCAGCCAAAACTAAATACTCCGAACGCCCAGGCAGCGGTTACAGACACCAGCAATGCCACCAGGACGATGGCGAGGTTTCCAACAATGAAATGCACGGCATAGGGAGGTGTAGGCTTCATTCGTTCTCCGCAGGTATGCGTCGTCCGCTTTCGGCCGATGATCGCCGAAAAGCAGACTGACTGCAAACCACCCAACAGTTGCCGTAGCATCCTGACTCGGCTCAAGAGTGGGAAATGATTTCCTAGGGCAAACTCTGGCCGTATCCGGACGGTTCGCTTGCGAGCAGCGCCAGGGGGAAAGCTGCCGTCTCTGATAGCGATACAGCACCAAGTCTGCCTCGTCGGTCACAACTCCAAATCGGGAATCCTGAATGAGAGAGCGACCTGCCTAAAGCTGTTTTTGTGCGTGTGGGGACAGTAGACACCCGCCGCCTCCGGAACGTAACTTCGAACCTATGCAGACAGGATGCGCTAGGGAATAGACTTTTGGCAAGTGACCGAATCAAGACCTGTTTCATTTCCGCGCCGGCCACGGCTGACGTGCGACCCATCGCTGAAGCCCTTATTCAACGCAGAGTGAAGGTCCTAGGACTAAGCGAGTCTTCAGCGGGAACTTCCTGGCAGGCCTCTATTGCTGCGAGCATCGCACAAGCTGACCTCCTCATCGGCGTCTTAACCCACAGCGATATCTCAAATACGATCTTTGAACTCGGATTAGCGGTAGGATACGGCAAGCCACTTCTGATCTTCGCGCCCGCAAAGGGAGGTGTGCTCCCCGCCAGCCTACAAGGCTTTCAAATCGTTCGCACAAGCCTTCAAAATCGCGAAGCGATAGACTTTGCGCTCGATCAGATACTCGCCAGCCCGTTGGGTCCAATCCGACTTGACCAGTCTAGCAGGCCGGCTCCGTTGGCAAGAACGATCGAAACGAGGTTCTATCGCAATCGTCTTTCGCAGTTGATGCACGATGGCCAATTTCGTGAGCTGGAAAGGCTAGTCGCAACTGTATTGCGCGAATCGAGTGCCGAGGTTGTCGCGGAAGCCCCTTCGCCCGGCCGCGGGATCGATCTCGTCGTCTGGTCTGACGGCTTGCAGTCCTATGTCGATAACCCATTCCCGATCGAGATCAAAGCGCGCCTCCGGTCGCGGGAGGACGTCAAGCGCGCATTAGGTCAGACTGAGAAAGCCGCACACACGATTGGCTCGCGCTGGTCGATGCTGCTCTACGGTGAGGGGCCTTCGCAAGATGATCGGGTTTGGCGGAGCAATCCCGCTGTCCTCGCACTCAAGATCGATCATCTATTCGCCCAGCTAGAGTACGTGACATTTCCAGAGATTGTGCGAAGCCTGCGCAACCATCGTGTTCACGGGCTTGAGCACTGATGGCGGCAATAGATCAGGCCGTCGTCCAAGGCTACATGGACGCGAGCGCCGCGGCGCAAACCACGACCGGCCAAGGCCGAGCTCTCGAGGACCTCATCTGCTACCTCTTCGCTCTTGTACCCGGCATCGCCATCACCAGGCGCAATGTTATGAACGTGTTTCATACCGAAGAGATCGACGTTGCGCTTTGGAATGATCCAAGTCCTGAAGGGTTCAACTTCCTTCCCAACATCATCTTGGTTGAATGCAAAAATTGGTCGAACAGTGTTGGGAGCGGCGAAGTCAATTGGTTCGACAGCAAGCTCAGAAATCGCGGGCTCGACATAGGGATTCTGGTGTCGACCCGAGGCATCACAGGCGATCCTAACGATCTGACCGCCGCCCATGCCGTCGTCGCAGCCGCCCTACGCGAGCGAAGACGCCTCGTCGTCATCACCGTTGAAGAGATAGTCGCGCTCGGGGACACAAGTGAGCTAGCACATCTCCTCAAGGAAAAGCTCTGCGATCTCGCGGTGCGAGGGGCGATCGGTTAGAGCCGTTGTGGTCTGAGGCAGAATCACTAGATGGCAAAGTCGAAGAAAGTGGGCGGCGCAACTGCGAGCACGACGACGATCGGCTGTGTTGATGCAGAGGTTCCGAAGGTTTCGATCAGCCAGTGGCACGCGGTGAACGACCGCTTTCGCCACTCCGCTGCGAAGAAGCGATCCGGCAACAACCCCGCTCAGGTGTGGCTGATGGTGCAAACCGTGGACGACATCATTCTGGCGGCCGTTACGAGGCCGACAAATGTAAATTCGCTTTTGCAAGCCCATCGCTGGACCCGATATTTAGCAGCAAGTTCTTTTTGCAGTTTTGTCGTGTGCGCAATATCCTTGGCGATACTCCGCCAGTGAAATATCTTCTGGACGTGCACGTTTGGAATGTGGTGGTCACGAGCGACTTGGGTCGATGGGAATCGACCTTATTGAAACCGTGTTGGATCACATCGATCGCGTCCTCCGGCTGCTTAAGGGGAACGGAGCCCAGCTGCCGCATCGATAATCATCCGGCCTCGGAGGCTCTCCGCCCACGCATGCGGCTGAGCTCAGAGTGCAAAGCGCAGGGAGAGTTGGCGCATCTTCTACGCGTTCGATCCGCGCCGAACAGCCATCTTGCTGGTCGGCGGAAACAAGGTGGGTGACGACCGGTTCTATGAGACCGTGATCCCGATCGCGGACCGTCTTTATGACGAGTACCTGGTCGAGATCCGAGGGGAAGGGGATATGATAGGACATCGTTCATTTAATGAGCTCCGCCAGCGCACGTCGGCCGAGCGTCGCCCGTGTAGCGCGCTTGCGACCCGGACACTGCTACAGAAGATGGCGCTCCACGAGCTGCGCCGGGCGCGGGCGAAGTCCCAGGTGGAGCTGGCAAGCGACCTGCATGTCGGACAGCCGGCCCTTGCAAAGATGGAGCTGCGAGCGGACATGTATATCAGCAATCTGCGCCGCTACGTCGAGGCACTGGGCGGAAAGCTTGAGATCACGGCTCGCTTCCCCAATGTGTTCGTGACGATCAAGAATTTTGCTGAGCTGTCAGCGGGCGAGAAAGCCGCGCAGTGCGGTAAGTCCTCTCCGCTCGCTACATCGTGACACGGAGCATTTGGTGAAGCGGGATTTTTTCCTCTACGAACTCAGCGACGATGAGTTCGAGGCGCTGGTGGTCCAGATCGCCAAGCACCTTCTCGGGCTTGGCGTCACCCCCTTTGCGGCTGGCAAGGATGGTGGCCGGGACGGAAAATTCCATGGAACGGCGGAGCGGTTTCCGAGCACGACCTCCCCACTGGTGGGCCATGTCGTGCTTCAAGCGAAGCACATCAATGCCCCTGACCGCTCGTGTTCGGACCGCGATTTCCTCAAGCTCATGAAGGATGAGCATCCGAAACTAAAGGCTCGGGTGAAGGACGGCATTTGCGACCATTACATGGTCTTCACGAACCGCAAATATACGGCCGGGACCGATATTAAGCTGATTACTGGCCTCGAAGCATGCGGTGTCAAATCGGGCCATGTCCTCGGCGTCGAGTATATACACTCCCTCCTCGTAAGCCACGCCGACCTACAGAAGCATCTGCCGAACGCGAAGGACACGGCTCCGTTCGTGTTCGAGTCCGACGAATTCATCGAAGTGATCCACGCCTTCCGCGACTATACCAAGGATGAGGATGAGTCCGCCTACACCAGCGCTTTCGACTTCGAGTCTGTGAAGCTGAAGGATAAGAACCTCATCAACGGCCTCACCGAAGACTATTACAGACAGGTGATCGTCGCGCGATCGATGCCCTATTTCGATAAAATCAAAGCCTTCCTCTCGAACCCGAGAAATCGTGAGTTCGCCGAAATCTATGCCGACTCAGCCGCAGAGATGAAGGAAAGTATCCTTCTGCACCGTGCAAAGTTCCCCAACTTCGATCACGT
The DNA here is from genome assembly GCF_032053605.1 of Tianweitania sp. Lineage (NCBI taxonomy): Bacteria > Pseudomonadati > Pseudomonadota > Alphaproteobacteria > Hyphomicrobiales > Phyllobacteriaceae > Tianweitania > Tianweitania sp. Next base: position 44,935 of record NZ_DAMBUH010000007.1, on the reverse strand, counting down.
GTTCAATTTCCTCTATGGCCACATCCAGAAGCAGCGTCCCGCCCTGCGCCAGAAGCGAAGGCTGGTGAGCATCCTTCTGCACTACATGTACTGCCATTGCGACATCGGCTCGAAGGACCTCACTGCTCTGGTGGAGGCGGAACATGCTGACACCTAGAAAACACCTCGATCTTAATACGTCGCTCCTGCGCGTCGCTGCGATCATGCTAAAGGAGCTTCACAAGCGTGGCGTCATCGAAATGATGACGCTGAAGCAGCGCGTTATCCGCCGGGTAGGCAGCAACGGGGAGCTTATGTTCCTGCCGGCGCTGAACTTCCTCTACCTGCTCGGCAAGGTCGAATACCACGTACAGAACGACACGCTGGAATATCGGACCGACTAATGCAGATCAGTCGGATATATTCAAACCTCCCCACGATCTTCGAGCCGATCGACTTTAATTTAGGCGCGGATGCCGCGCGCCTCAACGTCGTGCTGGGGGAGGTGCGCAAGCCGGCCGACAAAAAGCGCGACTCCCATAACCTCGGTAAGACGACGCTCCTGCATCTGATCGATTTCATGATGCTGCGCGGCATATCGCCGGAGTTCTTCCTGGTGAAGCACAAGCACCGTTTCGAGCGGTTCGTATTCTTCTTGGAGATAAGTCTCAATAGCGGCGATTTCGCCACCATCCGCCGCAGCCCGGCCAACCCGAATGAGATCGGTCTGAAGCGTCACGCCGAGGGCCGACAGAACTATTGCGACGCGGCCGACGACTTGTGGGATCATGTGGCGATGCCCATCGATGCGGCGAAGACGCTTCTCGATGGATGGCTCGACCTGCGCGTGCTCAAACCGTACGATTACCGGAAGGCCATAACCTACTTCCTTCGCTCGCAGGACGACTGGAGCGATGAGCTTCAGCTTAGAAAGTTCTCCCAGGGAAAGGATGCCCACTGGAAACCGTTCGTCGCCCATCTGTTCGGCTTCAAGGGCCAACTCATCGACCGGAAATACCAACTCGATGACGAGATCCAGACCGCGAAGCAGCGTCTTGAAGAACAGCAGACCGAGGTGCAGTTCAAGGAGGACGACCTCCCTGCGCTAATCACGGATATCGCACGGCTAAGGCAGGAGATCGAAGAGCTCTCTGCCCAGCTCGATGGCTTCCACTTTGACGCTGAAGAGCGTCGGATCATGACGCAACTGGTCGATGAGATCGAAGGCGAGATCGCGCAGATAAATAGCACGCTTTACGACATACGCTACGATATCCGTCAGATCGACGTAGCGCTCGAGCAAAAAGACAAGTTCGACCTCGCCGAGATCGAAGAGGTCTTTCGCGAGACCCAACTCCATTTCGCGCAGAGCCTCAAACGCAAGTACGAGGAGCTGGTCGCCTTCAATAAGAAGGTCACCCACGAGCGTGATGTCGCATTGCGTTCGCGCCGACGTGAGCTCGAGGCAAAGCGCGAGGTGCTGCAGAACCGCAATCGCGAGCTCGACGGCCAGCGCCAGGCCAGCATGGCCGTGCTGAAGAACACCAACACCTTTTCCAAATATAAGCACCTGCAGAAGCAGCTCGTCGATCAGCGCGCGCACCTGGTGTATCGTGAGGAGCAGGAGAGAAAGCTCGGGGCCGTCGCGGAAATGGCGCGTTCGGTACGCGAGCTGGAACGTGACCGCGGCCGTATCGTCGATGAAATGAAGGTGATGGTCGCCAAGCAGACGGCCGTGGCCGAGAAGTTCCGGGCGATCTTCAACCGCTATTGCCAGCAGGTGCTCGACCACAATGGGGTGTTCTATTTCCGCCTGAACTCGAGCAACAACCTCGACTATGAGATCGGTCTCGAGGAGAAGGGGCAGATCGGAAAGACGTCGAGCCAGGGTGATGGTACGAGTTACAAAAAGCTCATTTGTGCCCTGTTCGACCTAGCGCTGCTGAAGGTTTACGAGGACGCGGCGTTCTACCATTTCACCTTCCATGACGGTGTGCTTGAGGCACTCGACAACCGCAAGAAGGAGGCGCTGCTGAAAATCGTGCGCGAGCAGATCGCGTCGGGCAAGACCCAGTACATCCTGACCCTCATCGAGGCGGACATGCCTCGCGACGCGAGGGGAAAGCCGATCCCCTTCGGCGACGATGAGGTAGTCCTCCGGCTTCACGATGAAGGTGACGACGGCCGACTTTTCCGGATGGCTGAGTTCTGATGCAGAAGGTCTATTTCGACGAGAGCGGTCAGACGGGCACGAACTTGTTCGATCCAATCCAGCCGTTCTTCGCCTTGGCCAGCACGGACCTATCCGAACGGGAGTCGGCCGACATAATCGCCAGATCGTTTCCCGGGCAACAGGGGCCCGAACTGAAATCAGCGAACGTGTTCAGACGTCCGACCGGACGACGGAACTTTCTGACTTTCGCCAAAGAGGTCGGTGCCAGACCCGACAGTTTTTGCGCCGCAAAGATCAGCAAGCGGTACGTTGTCGTATCGAAGATCGTCGATCAGCTCGTGGAGCCGATGCTGCGCGACGCAGGGTATGACTTCTATAAGGACGGCTATGCCATCCGTTTCGCGAACTCGGTCGGGTACGTGTTCGAGCAACTTTTACCGCGCGAAGATGCGGACCGGGTATTGTCGAGCTACAACGAATTCGCCCGAGCTCCTACTGCCCCGTTGCTCCGCGCGTTCCGGAGTGAGATTGGCTCGGTCTTAGCCAATCCGCCCCGCGGCACGGAAACGTTCCTAAGCTTGATCGCCCAGGGAACTGCAGAGGCAGCAGCTAATCGAAATCTCACAGCATTCGTAGACTCGAACGAGATCCATGTCACGTCGGCGATCGAGTGCATGAAGTTCTGGCAGGAAAAGACGGATGGACCCTTTGAGGTCATCCACGATGAAAGCACGCATTTTTTCAAACGTTCCGACATGTGGGAACGGATGACCAACCCTGATCTTGAGCCGCAGATCTTCACTATCGGCGACAAGACGCTGCGCTTCCCGATACACGTGGTTTCAACGGTCAGCGCGAAAAGCCATGAGAACGCATCCCTTCAGGTATGCGACCTCATCGCCGGCTTCACCAGTCGCGTGTCGGCACCTAGTGTGTCCAAGGAATTGGTACGTTTCCGCCGCGAAGCGATCGAACAAGGTCTTGGCGAGGTCCTGATTTACCCGGTGGAGTTCGGCACTGATTTTGCGCCCGGGGAGCCTCCCCGCGCCGATGGACCTGACATTGTCGATCAGATCGCAAGCGCAATCAGCAAGCCTCGACCAAAGAAGTAGCGGTAGGCCCTACAGCCAGTCCGTCAAAAATCTCACGGCGCAAGCGATGATGACAGCGGCGACCGCGACGCCAAGCACCACCGCGATGGCGCCATCGGCCGTAACGCGCAGCGTCTTGAGCGACGCGTCGATTTCGATCTTGCTCACGTCCGGTCTCCATCGCCTGCGCAGAGTTCCAGGCAACGCACCATCCATGCGTTGAGCGACTGCTTATTCGCCTCTGCCTTGGCGGCCAGTCGCGCCCGCAGGCTATCAGGCATCCGGAGGGTGAATTTCACCTCACCGGAGCCAGCCTCTGGCATCTCACCAAAGAGACGCTCAATACGGTCCGGATCGTAGCTCTGATACTTCTCGAGCCATGCGCGAGCCTCATCCGGGGAAAGGGGAGTGACTTTCTGATAGTCATCCTCAGGTGCGAAGCCTTCGGATTCCTCGTAGTGAAAAAATGCGCCAAACCGGGTCTGATAGAGGAAATTTCCGTAGGTGACCGGAGGGTTCTCTTCGTTCCAGTAGCCACCGATCATGGTGGCGGTCTCCGTATTATAGGTCTTGCCGTCGATGATCCGTTTGCATTTCGGCTGCTGCATGAAACCCTCCATCAGTTGCCGTCAACTAATCAAGACGTAAGTCACTTGCCGTCATCTGTCAACACATGCCGTCACCTGAGATCTGAGCGGACCCGAAGTTTGCTGTGTTCTCTCATTCACATCTCTTGCTATCCCCGTGTCGGGATGTGGCGCAGCTAATGGATGGCGCCCTCTAGGTCATTCCAGGAAGGCATCCGGAGGTCTGCTTCGAGGTTATCAGCAACTGTGTTCGAACGTCCGAAATGGTGCGCATAGCTGTCACCGCGGCGATCCAGGTCGGATCAGCGGCGCATGTCGAAAACCACATGGTTTCCGTTCATTGCTCGCCGGGGAAATAGAACGACCCTGTTAGTGGTCCAAGTTTGTACGAAAACCCCTGTCGTAATCGTGTAATGTGCGGAAACATCCGATTCGAGGTTTCTCGCACATGCTCGTTGGCTACATGCGTGTTTCGTCCGCTTAAGATCGTCAGTCCGTGGATCTGCAGCGCGACGCGTTGATCACTGCCGGTGTGGATGAGCGTCATCTACACCAGGATAAAGCTTCAGGCGCTCTTGACGATCGCCCCGGACTGAGAGCGTGTCTCGACGACTTGCGCAGCGGAGACTGCCTTGTGGTCTGGAAGCTGGATCGTCTCGGCCGTTCCCTGCCGCACCTCCTGTCCATCATTGATGACCTGAAGGGGAGGGGCGTAGCTTTCCGCTCCCTGACCGAACAGATGGACACAACCACGCCTCACGGGGAGTTGCTGTTCTCGATCTTCGGCGCGCTAGCCCAGTACGAACGGGCACTCACGCGTGAGCGTGTCATTGCAGGGCTGGCGGCTGCAAAGCGCAGAGGCAAGCAGGCAGGGCGGCCCAAGGCGCTTGATCAGGAAAAGATCGACCAGATCATCGCAGCCTTGGAAGCCGGCGCCAGCAAGTCTGCTGTATGCCGTACCTTCACAGTCGCGCGTTCCACGCTGATCGACACGCTCGCCCGTGTTGGATGGTCAGGACCTTCGGCTAGCAGAAGCACACCGTCAAAGAAGGTAAGGGCGGGGGCATGAAGACGCCAGCATCTCAGTTCGACCTTTTCGACGAAGCTCCGAGCTATCGGCAATCACCGCGACCGCTGCGTAAGAAGCGGAAAGAGGCTTTAGCAACTTCGGAGGCTTGGGACGCGGAAGTGGCAGCTCAACGGCTAGAACAAAGCGGCCACTACAGAGTGCTGCGCAAGCTGGTACCCAGGCAGGTAGTTCCACGCCTCCAAAGCGCATATCCGAACCTGGCCGTGTTGGTTGATACGGAAACAACCGGTCTGCAGCACACGAAGGACGAAGTGATCGAGATCGGTGCCGTAGCCTTCACCTATAATGATGAAGGTACAGTCGGTGACGTCGTCGGTATCTACAACGGGTTACGCCAACCTTCCTCGCCGATCCCGCCTGATATCACCCGCCTCACCGGCATCACAGACGATATGGTCGCAGGGCAGGATCTCGACATCACTGCACTAGATGCCTTGATCGAGCCAGCCGATTTGATCATCGCGCACAATGCAGGGTTCGACAGACCCTTCTGCGAGAAGCTCTCACCATCGTTCGTGCCGAAAGCCTGGGCTTGTTCTGTGTCGGAGATCAAGTGGGCCGATCTCGGCTTCGAAGGCAACAAGCTCGGCTATCTGGTTGGCCAGTCGGGCCTCTTTCATGAGGGGCATCGCGCCACTGACGATTGTCATGCGCTGCTTGAGGTGCTGGCACGGGCGGTAGAGGAGGGCGGGCAGCCGCCCTTCGCCGAGCTGCTGCGATCGAGTACACGCTGCAGGATCCGCATCTTCGCCCAGAACTCACCGTTCGATATGAAGGATCATCTAAAAGCGAGGGGATACCGTTGGTCGGAGGGAAGCGACGGCAGGCCCAAGGCATGGTGGATTGAAGTGGATGAGGATCTTCACGATGATGAGCTTCGCTACTTACGTACGGAGATCTACAGGTGGGATGAGGCCGAGCCACTAACGATGCGATTGACAGCCGAGGATCGGTTTCGACAATGAATTTTAATCGGGAACTGGAGTGAACCTCTTGGGCCAGAACTTTAGTTTATATCGAAAATGCAGCGCAGTAATTCTTCAAGTGGAGGTCTGCAATTCGGAGAGGGAAGCCGTAACGTGAATAGCGAGTCTGCTGCATCCCTGCTGTCTCCGCGCTGAAATGCGAAAAGAAACATGAACGGCATATGCGAAGCGGCCTAGAGAAACGGGTGAACGGCGATGTCCAGACGTGACCCTTTCATCGGGCGTGCTGCGTTACTGCAGGAACTCAGTGCACTGGTGCAGTCTTCGGCTTTCGTCTCGGTCATCGGCCCAGGCGGCGTCGGCAAGACCCGTTTGGTCTTGGAATGGCTTGCCGCAAACGAACGAAACGAGGCCAAGCGCACCGCGTTTGTGCGGCTCGATGGCCTGTCAGATGCCTCCGCCGTGCTCGGAGCCGTGGCGGCTGCGGTGGGAATGCCGCAGACTGGCGGACGGCCATATCCTGAGGCGATCGTGCAATGGCTATGCGATACCGAGCTGCTGCTGGTGCTCGACAACTGCGAGCATGTCATCGACGAGGTCACCGCTTTGGTAGACGCACTTGTGACGGATACCCGAAAGGTTTCCGTCCTGACCACCAGCCGCGTTCCACTCAGCTTGGTCGGCGAAAAGCAGCTGCGGTTAAGGGTGCTCGACGAACAAGCCGCGATCGACCTGTTCGTCGAGAGGGCCAGCGATCGAGCACCGAGCCTACGCTTGGCAGGCGCGGCACTGGGCGCGGTACAGGCAATCTGCCAGGCAGTGGACGGCCTCCCGCTGGCGATTGAGCTCGCTGCGGGCTGGACCGACATCGTGCCAGTAAACGAAATCGCCTCACAACTCTCGCAAGGGTCCGACCTTCTGCAGCGGCGCGGTTCGAGGCCGACGCGGCATGATACTCTCGACGACACCATCCGGTGGAGCCATGCGCTCCTGACGTCTAGCGCGCGCCTTCTGCTGCGCCGCCTTGCAGCTTTCCCGTCAAGCTTCTCGCTGGAGGCCGTGGCGCCTGTGTGCGCCGGGGAAGGGCTGACCCAGGCGGACGTTCTGCCCGCGCTGCGCGAGTTGGTGGAACACTCGCTGGTTCAGTTCGATTTCAGCACCGCACGCTATCGGCTTCTTCATATGGTGCGGTTGTTCGCGGCAAAACTGGCGCAGGAAGCCGGCGAACTGGACACCGTACGACACACTCATGCGATGCACTTCTCGGCGCTGGCGCAACGGGCGCGAGCCGTCAACTTCGTGCCTGAAGATACCTGGCTTCCCGAGCTTCAGGGAGACGTGGACAATCTGCATGAAGCGCTGCGTACCCTCCTGTACGAAGGGCGGGGCGTCGAAGCTCTGGGAACTGCGGTTGCCCTCACGATGTTCTGGTGGACAGCCAGCCGGCATCGCGAGGGCATCAGCTGGTTGCGTGCTGCGCTCGACCAGGCCGGCGAGGCGCCTGTCATGCTGCGGGCAGCAACTCAGTTCAGCCTTGGCTTTCTTGAAGCGCACGACACAGGTGACTGGCTGAATGCTGCGATAGAGCTGGATCGCGGACTGGCGCTTCTGGAGGACTTGGACGAGCCTGACGCCGATCTTTTGCGTGGCTATCACCTTTGTCTTCGCGGTGAATGTGACATTATGGCGGGCAGCAAAGACGCCGGATTGCGGCGTGCTATCGAAGGGGCGGAGCTGATCGCGCGCTACCCGGAGGATCGATGGGGCCAAGGCTTCGCAGCTTGGAATGTTGGCTTCGGTCATGAACGTCTGGAAGAGTGGGAACAAGCTGCCAGCCGCTATGAGTCGGTCATTGCTTCTCAGCATGAGGGCAGCCTTGTGGTGCGGATGATCGGGTATCAGAGCCTTGCGGGCGTTCTGGAACGCAATGGCAGGTCAGGGGCGGCTCTGCCGTTCTATGACGAAGCACTGGCATTGTGCGAGCGCGTCGGTCTGGAGCGCCTTGGCGATGTGCATGGTTCGCAGGCGCGGCTGCTGGCCGATTGCGCGCGGGTTAGGATTGTCGCCAGGGAAGACCCGGATCGGGCAAAAGCCCTTGCTATCAAGGCTGAAGCGCTGGCCGTACGCCTTCAAGATGGCGCGGCCCGTGAGATCGCCGAGTGCGTTCTGCAGCGACTGGCTACGCCTTTGTCGCATGTCAGTGTTTTCCGGCAGCGCGATGCTGTCTGGATCATCCAGTTCGATGAACATGAGGCCGTACTGCCTGACAGCAAGGGACTACGGCAGATCCGGCATCTTCTCCAGTCTCCAGGGATTGAGATCTTCGCCAGCGATCTCGCAGCAGCAGCCGACGGCGAGCCTCGTGAGATCGGCCGTGGTGATCCGGTGCTGGATGCGGAGGCGGTCGCTGGCTATCGCAAGCGCTTGCGGCTCCTTGAACGGGCGCTGGCCTTGGACGAGGACGCGTTGGACGTTGATCGGCGAGCAAGCGTTCTTCGCGAGCATGAGCTTGTCTCACAGCAACTGGCGAAGAGCTCTGGCCTGGGCGGGCGGGCCAGACGTCTCGGTTCGCCCCAGGAACGGATGCGGGTGAATGTGACCCGCACGCTGCGCGCCGCCGTTGCCCAAGTCGAAGCTGCCTGCCCAGCGCTCGGGCAGCATTTGGCGCTCTCCATCAAGACGGGCAGCTTCTGCCGTTATCAGCCTCCGGTCTCAGTGGACTGGAAGTTTTAAGTCCCCGGCCTCATGCGATCGCGGGTAAAGCTGCGAGCAGTTTTTCTTTGTGTCGGGAACCGAGAGAAGCGAAACAGCTGTCGTACCGCGCCGCTCGATTGTGACGGGTCGACCACTCTGCGTTTAAGCGTCGACTTGAACACGCCCGACCAAGGGCGAGTTTCTTCCGCAACTGAAATGTGTTCGATCGCATCGAACACCCCTGCTGGTTCAGCGAACGCCACAGCTTCAGGTCTGTCGAAGCAAAGAGGCTTCAACGCTGACCAGAGGGAGACCCTGTGAGCAACACTGAAATCGTCAAACGTCTTTATGCAGGCTTTGCATCTGCGGACCTGCCTGTCGTTCTTGCCGACATGTCACCTGAAATCGAGTGGACAGAAGCGGAAGGCTATCCGTACGCAGGGACCTTTCATGGGCCTCAAGCAATTGTGGATGGCGTGTTCGTCAAGCTGGCGAGTGAGTGGAACGACTATCGGGCTGTACCCGATCGCTATGTGAGCGAAGGCGACGAGGTCATCGCGCTTGGGCACTACAGCGGTACGTTCAAGACAACCATGAAGAGCTTCCGTGCACCGTTTGTGCATGCCTGGACGATCCTCGACGGAAAGATCGTCAGGTTCGTCCAGTATGTCGATACGGTCTTGGTGCAGCGGGCTCTTGCATGAGAAAAGCTCTCGCTTGGCCGCATCCCTACACTCCGAAGCGGATGCCTCATCGTCTCCTTCGCATCGCCGTCGGTTGCCGGAGTAAACGGCAGGATCCAAATCGATGACAGTTGATCCAGCCTTGCCGTCAACGGCTGTCCATCGCAGAACGCCAACGACGAGCCGCACCCGTTTCGACACGCTGCAATTCAACCGGATTGTTCTGCTTGCCTGCGGCTGCCTTTTGGTACTGGTGCTCACGATTGCGTTGGTTGGCCCCGAGACTGCCCCGCCTCTTGCTGACCGTTCTGGCAATCTTGGCGTCTACCTCGACGATCCTTTCGTCAAAGAGATTCCGGACGACGGCAACGTCGTACTTAGGCCGGAAATGCCTTCAGCTGCCAATGTCAGCTGGGAAATCAGTTTCGATTATGGAGCTACCTACCAATATCTACGTGATGGCCATGAGTTGACGATCACTGCGGCAGATGTAGGCGACGAAGGACTGTACCTACGTGCCTTTAGGACAAATGCCAATGGGCGCCACAAATCTAGCAGACCATACTTTCTGATCAGAAGCCGGGAATATCATCGTAACTGAGAATGGTTATAGGTTTAGTAGGCTTGCCTGCCTGTCCTGAGCGATGATGGAAGCAAAGGCATCACGTTCAGGCTTGCGAACAGCGCGCCGGACAACGGCGCGGGCGCTGTTCCAAACATGTGGCTCAAAGTGTCCGCCACCTGGATTGCCGATGGCGGAACGTAGTGACTGCACGCTGTTGCTCTTGGCTTGCCTCGGCGAAAGCAGAGCTTATCGGGCAGTTGTTGCAAGCAATATCTAGCGAGTGATGGCGCAAAATACTTCTAATGGCATGAGGTGAGGCTATCAACGACAAAGGCGGCGTCACGGATGAAGCGGAAAGGGGATGAACTGACGCGGGCTGCCAGGTTATTTGTAGTGCCTGCCACCATGCCGAGCTGCGATCGTAGGCAACCGTCGGATAGCTGAAGACGGCCTGTGGCATGGCAACAGACATCGCAAGAACTTTTCGCAAGATAACTTGCAGGATTTATCATGTTGCAATGAGATTTGCATTAGCTTAGACTGAGAGCATGGGAGAGGCAGTGTCAGTTTTGGAGCGGGTTAAGAAGGTTGCTGAGGCGCTGACCCGCGCAGAGCAGTTGCTCGTCAAGCAGATCATCTCAAGCCCACGTGACGTGGCATTGGGCACCGCTAGCGCATTGGCGCAACAAATCGGTGTGCACGAAGCGACGGCGTCGCGGCTTGCAAGAAAGCTTGGCTATACGAGCTATGCCAAGTTCAGAGCAGCGATCCAAGAAGAATTTCTTGTTCGTACCGATCCGGCGATGCGGGTCCGCAACACCCTTGAGAAAACAAGCGAAGCTGGGCTGATCACCGATTTGGTTACCCGTGAGATCGAAGCGCTCGCCGGCCTACAGCGATACATGGATGATGCGACGCTAAAGGCCGCGGCCAGGGCTTTGTTGAACGCAGGACGCATCTATGTGTTTGCGCGCGGTAATGCGGAAGCCCTTGCTGTTCTAATCGAACGTCGCTTGCGCCGCATGGGTTGCGATACGGTCGTGCTGGAAGGCGAGGGCCGAGATCTGGCGGAGCAGGTGCTCGCAATGGATGAAAAGGATGCAATTGTCGCCTTTGCGTTCCGTCGCCAGCCTACCCATTACGCAGCCTTGCTCAACCGAGCGCGCGATGTGGGCGCTACATCTGTCGTCATTTCGGGAAGCGTCGGCCCATCGCTGGTTCCAGCGGCGGATCACCTTCTCTTTGCGCCACGAGCGGGATCGCAGGACGCCTTTCAAACCCTGACTGTGCCGATGGCGATCAGCAATGCGCTGGTGCTTGCAATGGCCAAGGAAGAACCGCAGGCATCGTTGCTCTACCTCGAAACCTTGGGTCAGTTGATCGACGCGTTCGAGTAGGAGGAGACTGCAAGGCTAATTTCATGCGCACAAAATCTGCAAGTTAATATGCATGTCATATCCGCGCTGCAAAGGAGGTTGCATCGCGGAAGTCGCATTGGGCGACATTTCTGAGGAGGGAAATTCAATGAACATGAAGCCTTTGTTGCTTTCCACGGCTTTGGTGGCCCTAACGCTGCCGGCGCTTGCACAAAATGCGCCGGAACTCGACGCCATGAGTGCCGAGGAGCTTTTGCCGTTGGCCAAGGCCGAAGGCACGGTGACCGTTTATGCTTTCACCAGCCGGATCGCAGCCGTGGAAAAAGCGTTCGAGGCCGCGTATCCGGGCATAGACATGGTCAGCCACGACATGTCCTCAACCGAGCAGATCACACGCCTGAAAGCCGAGGCCAGTGCCGGGATCGCGAGTGCCGACGTGGTTTACATCTCGGACGCGCCGGTCGTCTTTAAGGACCTGCTCGAGCCGGGCCTGATTACGCGATATGTCCCTCCTCGCGTCGCGTCGCTGCTGGACGAGAACGAGAAAAGCCCGCTTCTGGCGCAGCGCCTGTCGACAAAGGTGCTGATGTATAATGAAGAGGCCAACCCCAGCGGCGCGCCGGTCAAGAACCTCTGGGAACTGACCACCGAGACCTGGAAGGGGCGGGTGATCATGGTCGATCCGCTTCAACGCGGAGACTACCTGGATCTGATGACGGAACTTGTAGTCCGCTCCGATGAGATGGCGCAGGCCTACCAAGCGCAATTCGGCAAGGCGATCACGCTTGACGATGAGATCGAAACGGCGGGCGAGCAGTTCATCGTCGATTTGTTCAAGAATGATCTGATCCTGGTGTCTTCCACGGACGACGTGAATGCTGCGGTCGGCGCGCGCGGTCAGAAGAACCCGCCGGTCGGCTTTACCTCCTATTCCGATCGTCGCGACAATGAAGATGAGGGTTGGGCCTTGCAGGTGGTCAACACGGTTGTCCCGGCAAATGGCATCATTTTTCCAGCGGTGCTGGCAATCTCTTCCACTGCCAAGAACCCGGCTGCGGCGCGTCTCGCGATCGATTTCTTGATGGGCGATGACAGTTCAACAGGCGGGGCGGGCTTCAAGCCGTTCTATGTGGCAGGCGACTATGCGACTCGCAGCGATATCGTCAGCCATCCAGACGCAGTGCCCCTGGCTGACTTGAAGGCTTGGTCGATCGACCCGTCGGCAACGGCGAAGATCCGTCAGGACGTCAGCGACCTCGTCCTTTCCCTGCAATAATCTTTCTTATCCAGCTCACGGCGAGAAGGCTGGGAGCTCATAGGACTATTCATGTCGCTGTCAGCCAGCCACCTTCCCGCGCGGTCTTTCCCACTCAACGGGCATTTTGCGCTCAAGCTCCTGGTTCTAGCGGTTCTCGGCCTGCTGGTCGCCGGTCCGCTTGTGCGCATTCTTCTTGAAACTCTTAGCCTCGATGCGATCTCTGCCTGGAGTGACGTGACCACCGGTAGGCTGTCCCGAAACCTTCTATGGGTCCCGCTAACGAACACGCTCATCCTTGGCGTCGGAGTTGCCTGTGGCTGCGTCTTGATTGGCGGCTTCCTGGCTTGGCTCGTGGTCATGACCGACGTTCCGTTCCGGCGCACCATCGGCCTCATGGCGACCATGCCCTTCATGATCCCGAGTTTTGCAACCTCGCTCGCCTGGGGATCGCTGTTTCGCAATTCGCGCGTCGGTGGACAGAGCGGGTTCCTCGAAGGCCTGGGTCTTACCATTCCGGACTGGCTCGCTTGGGGTATGATACCCACGCTGATCGTGCTGATCGCGCACTACTACTCGCTGGCTTTCACCGTTATCGCGGCAGCCCTTGCGACGGTGAACTCTGATCTGGTTGAAGCCGCGCAGATCGCCGGCGCCAAGAGTCGCCGCATCCTGCTGGGCATCGTGCTGCCGGTCGCGATGCCAGCAGTCGTGGCCGGTGCCTCACTGACGTTCGCCGGCGCCGTTTCGAACTTTGCCGCACCGGCTTTGCTTGGTCTGCCGGTTCGCATGCAGACCATGGCGACCCGCCTTTACGGGCTGATCGAAGTTGGACAGACATCGCGAGGCTATGTCGTGGCGATCCTTCTCATCGCCGTCTCAGCACTGTTTCTGTGGCTCGGCAACAAAGTCATTTCCGGCCGCCGCTCTTATGCAACCATCACCGGCAAGGGCGGTCGCGCCAAGCGGTTCGATCTCGGTACGGCACGGCTACCATTGTTCATGGTCGCCTTGTTCATTTGCCTGGTCACCACGGTTGTTCCAGTGATCATCCTGATCGCATCGTCGCTGGCGCCATCGTCCTCCGCGCTGTTTTCCAACTGGACGGTGCATTACTGGACCGGACTGTCGAACCCGTCGATCGCGCAAGGTCAGCCGGGTATCTGGGAAAACCCGTTCATCATGTCGGCCACGAGCCTGACTGTCGACTTGGGCATTGCCGTCGCGATCACCAGCAGCATCATCGGTCTTATCGTTGCCTATGTGCTGGCCCGAGATGGAAAAGGGCCACTTGCAGGATTGATCAACCAGATAAGCTTCCTGCCGCTTCTGGTGCCAGGCATTGCATTTGGCGCCGCCTATATCGCTCTTTTCGGCGCCCCGATCGGACCGTTGCCGGCGCTTTACGGCACGTTCCCGCTGCTTCTCATTGCCGGTACAGCTTATCTGCTGCCGTTTTCGGTGCAAACGGGACGTGCCGTGATCAGCCAGGTGTCCGGCGATCTTGATGAAAGCGCACGGATGACCGGGGCGGGAATGATGCGGCGGCTGGTGGCGATCACTGTCCCACTGGCCAGTCGCGGTCTGGCTGCGGGTGGGTTGATCGTCTTCGTCAAGATCATGCGCGACCTGTCTTTGGTGGTTCTTCTCTTCACGCCAACCACACCGCTGCTTTCGGTGCTTGCCTATCGCTACGCGTCCGAAGGCTTCACCCAATTTGCGAATGCCATCACCGTGGTGATCCTGGTGATCTCGATCGCCGCGACATTGATGGCCAATCAGCTCCAGGCCAAGTCGCAGCCCTGGCTGAAATCATAGGTCCTGTCATGATCCGGATACACAATCTCACCAAATCCTTCGGCGTGTTCAAGGCCGTGGACCACATTTCCCTTGAGGTTCCGCAAGGCTCGTTCCTCGTTCTTGTCGGGCCTTCAGGCTGCGGGAAATCGACCATGCTGCGCATGCTTGCGGGCCTCGAGCGTCCGACCAGCGGCACAGTGCAGTTCGGCTCCAACATCGTGTCGGATGGCGACCGCGGCTGGGTCATCGACCCATCCAGGCGCGATACGGGGCTCGTGTTTCAGTCTTATGCGTTGTGGCCGCATATGACGGTAGCGGGCAATGTCGATTGGCCTCTCAAGGTCGCCAAGATGGGCAAGGCCGAGCGGCAGTCTCGTGTGGCCGAAGTGCTGCGCATGCTTGGTATCGAGGCTCTTTCAGCACGGTATCCCAATGAGATTTCCGGCGGGCAGCAACAGCGCGTCGCCATCGCGCGTATGATCGCGCCGCGTCCGGCTATTCTCCTGTTCGATGAGCCGCTCTCCAACCTCGATGCCAAGCTGCGGGTCGAGATGCGGACGGAACTCCTGCGCGTCCATCGCGCGACCAGAGCGACGTCGGTCTACGTGACCCATGATCAGGTCGAGGCGATGACCATGGCAACTCATGTCGCTGTCTTGAACAATGGCAAGGTCGAGCAGTTCGGATCACCAGAGGAACTGGTGGCCAACCCATCCACGGCCTTCGTTGCGACCTTTGTTGGAACGCCGCCCGCCAATCTTGTGCCCGTCAACACCTTGCCCTCGACGCGCATGGACGGACTGCCGAAGGAAGCCTTAGCAATGTACCGACCCGAGGATCTACTCACCGCTGGAGAGGGGTCGGACGACAGTCTCGCTTTCGACTTTGCAGAAGCCAGCCCGGTTGCTGGCCGCACCATGCTGACGGGAACGCGAGGCACGCTGCGCATGACCGCAGTCGTTGACGGCGCGCCGCGCCTGCAGGTGGGAGACAAGGTGCATTTTCGGTTGCCCAACATGCCTGCCGCGCTCTTTGCACAAAGCGGGGAGCGGCTTTCATGAAACGCCTTCTCCTCGTCCGCCATGGTGAGTCCGAGTGGAACGCCGTGCGCCGCTTACAGGGGCAGGCGGATATTCGCCTTTCATCTAAAGGCGAGGCGCAAGCTGCTGGCCTGGCTTCAACCATTGCTCAGCTTGCGCCGGATCAGGTAATTACGTCGGACCTCTGCCGAGCAAAGAGAACCGCCGAACTGCTGGGTTTCCCAAACGCCGTTTGCGACGCGCGGTTGCGTGAGATCGACGTGGGTGACTGGACCGGTAAGTCTATCGCCGACATCATCGCGGCCGATCCCGACGGTTACCGTGGATGGCGCGCCGGCACCTTCGCGCCGCCGGGCGGGGAGGTCTGGCAGACCTTCGCCACCCGTACCGCCTTGGCTGTGCGATCCTCAATGAAGACCGCGGATCGGCTTCTCGTGGTATGCCACGGCGGCGTCATTCGAGCGCTTTTGCAAACGCTGCTGCAACTCGAACCTCACCGGATCATACCGGTCGGACCGGCGAGCCTCACGCTCCTGGCGAGGAAGCCGAACGAACAGGATATGCGGCTGGAAGTGTTCAACTTCGCACCCGGCGGCCCCGTCGTGAACGCACCGGACTAGCTGTTTGGTGACAGATTAAAGGTTATGCTGTCACAACCATCTAGCTCAGGACTGACTGCAGGAACTCGCGCGTTCGCTCCTCTTGCGGCGCTCCGAAGATCGCATTTGGCTCACCTTCCTCGCAGATGCGGCCTTTATCGAAGAAGCAGACACGGTCGGACACTTCGCGGGCAAACCGCATCTCATGCGTGACGAGCAGCATGGTGAGGTCGTGTTCGTGGGCGAGGCCGCGGATAACAGAAAGCACCTCGCCGACGAGTTGAGGATCGAGCGCTGAAGTTGGTTCGTCGAACAAGAGCACGCGCGGCCGCATGGCGAGCGCGCGGGCGATAGCGACGCGTTGCTGCTGGCCACCAGAAAGTTGGGAGGGATAGTGGTCCTTCTTATCGGCCAAACCGACCATGGCCAGGAGATCGACCGCGCGGCACTCAGCTTCGCCACGCGGCAGGCCGAGGACGCGAACGGGCGCTTCCACCACATTGCGCAGCGCCGTCATATGCGGAAACAGGTTGAAGCTCTGGAACACCATTCCGACATGGCTTCGGATTTGATGTAGGTGCTTCTCCGACGCCTTGAACGGTCCTTTTCCGGTCGGTTCGTGGTACGACATGCCGGCAAGTGCCAACCTGCCCTCCTGGAACGGCTCGAGCGTCATCAGGATGCGCAACACGGTCGACTTGCCCGAGCCGGACGGGCCGATCAACGTGACCTTTTCGCCCTTTGCGACCTTGAAGTTGAAGTCGTCGAGAACGGTCAGCGTCCCGAAGCGCTTAGTGACGTTTGAAAATTCGATGATCGGCTGGGAGGGTTTATCGGTCATTTGAGGGGTATCCCTGCCTTGGGAAGTGCGAGTTGCAGGCGGTGGAGGGCAGCCGAGCAAACGAGCGTGAGAAGAAGAAAGATAAGGCCGACCATGGTGAGCGGAACCAGATATTCGAAGGTGCGCTCGCTGATCATGTTGGCCAAGCCCATCATCTCGAGCACGGTCACCACCGACAGCACCGGCGTTTCCTTGATCATGGCGACGAGGTAGTTGCCCATGGCGGGCAGGATGCGCGGCACGGCCTGCGGCACGACGATATCGCTGTAGGTCTGCATTCGCGTCATGTTGAGGGCCGTCGCGGCTTCCCATTGCCCGCGCGGCACGGCCTCGATGCCGCCGCGATAGACTTCGGATGTATAGGCCGCATATTGCAGGCCCAGCGCCAACGCGCCGGTCAGAAATGCGGGAAGGACGATCCCGAAATCCGGCAGCACGTAGTAAAGGAAGAACAGTTGAACGAGGAGCGGCGTGTCGCGCAGGAACTCGACGACTACGGCGGTTGTCCAGGATATGGCCTTGATCCGGCTGCGGCGCAGCAGCGCGAAGACAAGGCCGAGAACGAGTGCGATGGCGAAGCCGGCCGCCGCTGCCTTCAGGGTCACAGTCAGGCCGATCAGGATGATGGGCAGGATGGAAGTGGCGTAGGTCAGCCACGTCGTCGTGTCCCATTCATAGCCGTACATCATGGTAGGAGCCCCTTCACGAATGTGCCGCGCGCGGAAAGGCGTTGCCGCGCCTGACCATGTGCTCGATCACGCGCACCACGACCATCAGCATCAGCGACATCGCGAAATAGCAAAGCAGCGTCACCGAATAGATGCTTGTGCTATCGAGCGTGATGTTGCGGATCGATTGGGCCGAGAAGGTGAGGTCGGCGATCGAGATCAGCGACACGAGCGACGACAGTTTCAGTGTCTCGATCGTCAGATTGCCGAAGGCCGGCATCATCTCCACCACAGCCTGCGGCAGCGAGATACGGAACAGGGTCTGTAAGCGGTTGAAGTTGAGCGCGCGTGCCGCTTCCAGTTGTTGCACCGAAACCGAAGACAGCGCACCGCGTACGATTTCGGAACCGTAACCGCCGGCATGGGCTGCCAGCACGAGGATGCCGGTCGTTATCGGATCAAAGCTCAGGCCGACCAGCGGCAGCGCATAATAGAACCAGAACAGCTGCACAAGAAGCGAAGTGCCCCGGAACACTTCGGTATAGCAAAGGGCGATTTTCGACAGAATTGGCCCGCCTTCGACGCGCAGAATGCCGAATACGAAGGCGAGGATGACGCCCAGGATAATGGCAGCCAGCGTGATCGTCATCGTCACGACCGCGCCTTGCCAAAGCATCGGCAGGTAGGCAGTCCAGGTCATCTGGAGCGCTCCCGTTCATGAGGTCGCAGGAACGCCCGGCCAGAAACCGGGCGCTCAACCGTGCTTACTTGCCTGCGCAGAGGTCGGCGACGGTCTTCTCGGCCGCAGCGGCAATGCTCTGCTCCGACAGGCCGTATTTGCCCAGGATGGTCTTGTATTCGTCCGTCTTGCGGAACTCGACCAATGCCGCGTTGAAGGCGTCACGCAACTCCTTGTCCTCGGGGCGGAAGGCAAAGCCGCCATAGTTGCGCACCGGCGTATCCTTCACGATCGGATCGGTGAAAGGCGCAACCTGCTCGACATTCGTCTGGTCCTTGGCGAGCTCGGAAACCGTCAACTCGGTGGCGGCATAGGCATCGACGCGACTTTGAACGGTCGGGATCGCATCGGCATTGGCGGGAATGAAGACGATCTGATCGTCCTTAACGCCGACGGCACGCAGGAAATCGACATTGTTTGCGCCCGAAACAACTGCGACCTTCAGAGACGGGTCTTTGGCGATATCAGCATATGTCGTCAGCTTCTTCGGGTTGCCCTTCTTTACGAGCAGCCCTTCGCCATAAGACGAATTCGGCTCGGAAAAGGCGACCTGCTTGCAACGTTCGGCCGAGATGTTCTGCTCGGCGGCAGCGAAGTCGAAGCGCTTGGCCTTGAGACCAGGAATGAGCGTACCGAACGGGGTGACCGTCCAGTTGATCTCTTCAACGCCGATCGACTTGAAGACAGCGGTCGCGACGTCAGGACCGATGCCGGCCGAAGTGCCGTCGGGCTGCATAAAGGAATAAGGGACTTCGTTGGCGGTCGCGGCGCGAATATAGCCTTGTTCCTTTACCTCATCGAGGGTCAGGGCGCTGGCGGAGGTAAGGCCGATGGCCAGTGCCAGGGCGGACAGTCCGGTGATCTTCGAGATTTGCATGTCATTCTCCTCTGGTTGATTGTTGTCGCGGTCCGTTTTCGGATCTCGCAAGGTCAGGCATCTGGGTTGTCAGGGATGCTCCGTGATCGTGGCGATAACGGAAAGGCAGTCGCCGGCCTTAATGAGGCCCGGTACGTGGCGGGCTGCGAGAACCCCGTCTATGGCGGCCCGGTATTCGGTTGGCACCAGGCCCGTTCTACCGATGGGATAGACCCGCGCGATGATCTCGCCGGTTTTCACCGGCTGCCCGAGATCAAGGGCGAAGGCGATCAGTCCGTCATCTTCCGCAAAGGTGAAGCAATCGCTGGAAGGCATATCCAGCCAGCGCGTGTCTTGATGGTCCGGGGTGCCGGCAAGGATGCCGGCATGGCGCAGGACGTTCAGTGTTCCCCGCCGGGCAATGTCGATGGAGTTGGCTGTTGCCGTTCCCGCGCCGCCAAGTTCCGTCGTGACGAAGACCTTGCCCATCTCCTCGACTGTCGTGTCGAGCATGCCGACGGCATCGATTTCCAGCATCTTCATGGAATAGGGCGCGGCGAAGGCTTCAACCGCTGCAAAGCAGCGGGTTTCCTGATCCTTATCCGGCAAGGCGTGGGCTGCGGCATAGGGCAAGAAATCGAGAGTCCTGCCGCCGGAATGGAAGTCGAGAACGATATCGGCCAGCGGGATCAGATGGCGGGTGATATAGTCCGCGATTTTCTCGGTCACCGTGCCGTCGGGTCTGCCCGGAAAGCTGCGATTGAGATTCCCGCGATCGATCGGCGAGGTGCGCGTGCCGGCGCGGAACGCCGGATAGTTGAGCGCGGGAACGATGATGATCCGGCCGTCGACCTGGCTGGGATCAAGCGTCTGGGCCAACTCGAACAGGGCAGCCGGTCCCTCATACTCGTCGCCATGATTGCCGCCGGTCAAAAGGGCGGTCGGTCCACTGCCGTTGGCGACGACGCAAATCGGGATCATGATCGAGCCCCAAGCGCTGTCGTCGCGACTATAAGGCAGGCGCAGATGTCCGTGCTGCACGCCCTGTGCATCGAGGTCTAGGGTAGCGGTCACAGGGGAGGGGCGAGGGGCGCTGGTCAGCATGACCTATCCCTTGACGAAGAGCTGACGCGGCACGTTGGACAGGCACTCCACCCCCGTTTCGGTGATCGCGATGCTTTCGGTGATCTCCAGCCCCATGTCGTCCAGCCATAGCCCCGTCATGAAATGGAAGGTCATGCCCGGCTTCAGTTCGGTGCGATCACCCGGCCGCAGGCTCATAGTGCGCTCGCCCCAGTCCGGCGGATAGGACAGGCCGATCGGATAGCCGGTGCGGTTGTCCTTGATGATCCCATAGGTCTTCAGCACGGCGAAGAAGGCGTTTGCGATATCCTCGCAGGTATTGCCGGGTCTGGCGGCTGCGAGCCCGGCCTCCATGCCTTCAAGCGTCGCCTTCTCCGCTTCGAGAAAAGCCGGTGTCGGCTTGCCCAAAAAGACGGTGCGCGACAGCGGGCAGTGATAGCGCTTATAGGCGCCGGCAATCTCGAAGAAGGTGCCTTCACCGGTCCGCATCGGCTTGTCGTCCCAGGTGAGATGCGGGGCGGACGCATCGGCGCCCGAGGGAAGCAGCGGCACTATGGCCGGATAATCACCTCCGAACTCAGACGTGCCGCGAATGCCCGCATCGTAGATTTCGGCCACGAGATCGCATTTGCGCATGCCGGGCTCAATCACGTCGACGATCCGCTTGTGCATCAGCTCGACGATGCGTCCGGCCTTGCGCATATAGTCGAGCTCGATCGCGCTTTTCACGGCGCGCTGCCAGTTTACCAGGCCTGCCGCGTCCTTGAAACGCGCATTGGGCAGATGGGTCTGCAGTGAAGCGTAAGCGGCTGCCGAGAAGTAGTAATTGTCCATCTCGACGCCGATGACGAGCTTGTCCCAGCCCCGGTCGCCGATGATCTGCGAGAGGTAGTCCATCGGGTGCCGCTCGGTGGACTGGACGTAATGGTCGGCATAGCCGACGATGTTCTCTTGCGCGAGATAGGCGGTCCGCTTAGCGCCGTTGGCATCCTGCTTGCGGCCAAACCAGACCGGCTCCCCGCTCGGCGGCACCAGAACGCATTGGTGCACGTAGAAGGACCAGCCGTCATAGCCGGTCAGCCAGTGCATGTTCGAGGGATCGGTGACGATCAGCACCTCGATCCCCGCCCGTTCCATCGCAGCGCGCGTCTTGGCGAGGCGCGTCGCATATTCCTCGCGCGTAAAGTTCAGCGTTACACTCACGCTGCATCTCCCATTGTCGTGTTATTTTCGATCGTCTGTCCGCTGCCTGCATTCTTTGCGCGGGTCAGGGCGAGATTGGCGATGGCGGTGTCCTGAACGCCGGTTCCCGTCAGGTCGGCAATGGTGATATCGTCTTCGCGAAGACGGCCTTTCGCCGTCCCGGCAATCACGGCACCGAGTTCATCAAAGCTCTGGTCGGGCTTGACGATGCCGGCTTCGATCGCGTGATGCAGTTCGCCCAGGCTGCGCGTTTGCGCCAGGCGATCGGCAATATAGATCGCGCGTTCGAAGACGTCCGGGTCGATCTCGTTCTTGTGCTCGGCGTCCGACCCCATCGTGGTGAGATGCTGGCCGCTCTCCAGCCAGCGGGCCAACAGGATCGGTTTCTCGGCCGGTGTCGTGGTGACGATGATATCGGCGCCGGCGATCGCGTCCTGCGCGTCGGCCACGGCAGTGACTTCGATCCCGTGTTCCCGCGAAAACGCGCCGGCAAGCCTTTGTGCCTTTTCCAGATCGCGCGCCCAGATACGCGCTTCCCGGATCGGCCGCACGAGCGTGAGGGCCTCAAGCTGCAATCGTGCCTGCATGCCTGCGCCCAGAATTGCTGCACTGCGGGCATTCTCGCGTGCAAGATGTCTGGCTGCGACCCCACCAGCCGCAGCCGTACGCACATCCGTGAGATAGCCGTTGTCCAGAAGCAAGGCTTCCACCAGGCCGGTTCGGGAACTGAACAGGATCATCAATCCGTTCAAGCTTGGAAGGCCGAGTTTGGGATTGTCGAAGAAACCGGGGCTGACTTTGATGGCAAAACCGTCAAAGCCGGGCACATAAGCGGTCTTTACATCCACTTCGCCGCGAAATTCCGGTATGTCGAGACGCAAAACCGGCGGCATCGCGACGGGTTTCGTTGCAAGAGCTGCAAACGCCTGTTCCACGCAGTCGACGGCCGAGAGATCGAGCTTGACGACGGCTCGCAGGTCTTTTTCCAGGAGGATGCGGACACGGCTCATGCGCTGGCACCTTCCATGATCGCCGTATGGCGGGCAGGGTCGATGTTGCCGCCGGACACGATGATGGCGGTTGGGCCGTGAAGGCTAACCTTGCCGGCAAGGATCGCGGCAATGCCGACAGCGCCCGCTCCCTCGACAACTTCGCCTTTCGTCAGAAACGCATGTCGGATGCCGGCCGCGATTTCGTCTTCGGTCAAAAGAACGTTTTCGTCGAGAAGGTCGCGGCAAAGCGCGAACGTAACGCTGTTGGCAAGACCGATCCCGCCGCCGAGCGAGTCTGCGAGCGTTTCTTCCTCGCGAACGAAAACCGGTCGCCCGGCCGCGATTGACGCCTGCATCGCCGCGCCTCGCTCCATGGAAATGCCGATGATGCGGGCCTGTGGTCGAAGCGCCTTCACCGCAACTGCGATGCCGCCAGCGAGACCACCGCCGGACAGTGGAACGAGCACGGCGTCGAGATCAGGCAGATCCTCGACAAGTTCGAGGCCGATCGTGCCTTGTCCGGCGACGACATCTATCGCGTCAAATGGCGGGATCGACACAAAACCACGCGTTTCAACCAGACGGTCAACTTCCTCTTGCGCATCGTCCTGAGACGTACCCGTGATACAGACTTCAGCACCGAGGGCCTTGATGGCATCGACTTTGTTTGCTGGAACAAGTGCCGACATGCAGATGGTGGCAGGCACGCCAAGCTCTTTTGCTGCATAAGCGACAGCCCGCCCGTGATTGCCCGTGGAGGCCGTCACAAGCCCGCGTTGGCGCAACGCTGGCTCAACCGCCAAAATCGCATTCATCGCGCCCCGGAGCTTGAAGGCACCTATCGGCTGGCAAGTTTCGAGTTTCAGGTAAACAGGCTGACCGCTCTGCTGCGAAAGGGAAGGCGATTGCACTAGCGGAGTGCGGACCACACGGCCTTCGATCCAGGCAGCGGCGCGTTGAATGTCTGTCAGAGCGACAGGCAGGTGCGTGTTTCCAGCAATGCGGGAAAGATTTTCTCGCCTCATGATTGTCATGTTGAGAGCGAAGAGAAAACATGTCAATTCTTATATTGTAATGATCCAATATAAGGATCTTCGACTATCCAATAGCGCCTATGTCATAGATGGGCGGCAGTTGCTCGAAGGCCTGTCGCACAGTCAGGAGGGCTTTCTTTAGACTGTCCCGGCTAAGCCGGCCGCCAAGGCAGATGCGAATGCCGCTGCCGTGGCTTGGCCCTGCAATGAAGGGCTCGGATGGTGTCACGGCGATGTTTTGATTGGCGAGCGAGCGGACCAATCCGTCTTCTGTCCAGCGTGGCGGTACCTTGAGCCAGGCACAGAGTGCGAGCGGATGGGTCGACGCAATGTGGTCGCTGAGAATTTTGGTGGCGATTGCCTGGCGTGCGGAGGCTTCCTCGCGCTGGATTTCAAGCAGCTGACGCGCTGTTCCGTTTTCTACCCAGCGGCTTGCGATCTCGCCCGCCAAATAGGTTCCGCTCCAGCTGGAAACGCGCAGGATGGAAGCCGCTCGTATGGAATAGGCCGGCGGCACGACGAGATAGCCAACACGCAAACCGGTCAACACCGTTTTCGTGAAACTGGTGATAAAGAAGCCGAGGTCCGGCAGCATTTCCGTTATCGAGGGTAGGGCGTCTTCGATCAGTGCGCGGTAAACTTCGTCCTCGATAACAAAGACGCCATGGCGCTCCGCAATCGCGGCGATGGCCTGCCGCCGCGCCACGCCCGCAACGTGGCCGGTCGGATTGTTGAGGGTGGGGATGAGTACAAGCGCGCGCACACCGCCAGCGGCACAGGCGGCTTCCAGAGCATCCGGCAACACGCCTTCCGCATCGGTTGGAAGGCCCTTCAAACTGAAGCCGAGAACGTTGGACAGACCGATGATGCCGTGATCGGTGAGGTTTTCGCAGAGCACGATATCGCCGGAGCGGACGACACAACTAAGGGCCAGAAAGATACCGTGCGCGGCTCCATTGGTGACGAGAATACGCTCGGGACCGGCAGTCAGCCCAAGCGGATGCAGCCACGCCTGCGCGGTTTCGCGGTGGCGCATGAGACCGGCGATGGGGCGACAGGGGCGCATAAATGCCGCGACATCGCCTTCGGCCAATTCGCGGAAGATCTCGCGCGAAGCGTTTTCATGCGCGTCGAGATAGGCAGCGCGGATAATGGAAAGATCGAGCACTTCGTTGGGGCTGTGATCGAGCATCATGCGCCCGGCGCGGTCCGTCACCCGCGCCTTGACGAACGTGCCGCGCCCGATCTCGCCACTTAGATAGCCGAGCCGCTCGGCTTCCTTATAGGCCAGGCTCACCGTCTGCACGGAAAGGCCAAGCGCGCGGGCAAGATCGCGATGCGTCGGCATGCGGTCCATCGGCTTGAGCACACCGGAGTCGATGTCCGCCATGATCAGTTCGGTCAAGGCCGCATGCTTCGTCCCGCCCTTCTGCTTGACGAAAGCGGGTTGCCACCTCTCCGCCTTGATGGGCGGGGCCGGCTTGGCGCCCGATCGGTTGGCGGACTGACTCATGAAATTGTCTCGCTTCTCACAGACGATTTCATGACATTATGCACGCTCAAACGCCAGTTTGAAGCGTCAATTGGGTGGGAAAAACCGGAATTTGCTTCCGGAAAACACCGATTCGGCGGCCCAGATCCGGCATTTCAGCCGGTATCTCGACCCGCTTTTTTTCCGAGATTTCGGGTCCTTGAACCCGCATTTTCGCCGTCGTGCTGGGCAGACTAACCAGATCCGCCCAGACTTCGAGGGATCAGACTTTCTGACCTTCCTGGACCAGTTCATCCATGACCGATCGCACGGCGCTTTCCGCGATGGAGACGATTTCGTCGATCTCGGCCTTGGTCGTCACGAGCGGTGGCGCAAAGCCGAGGATGTCCCCATGCGGCATGGCGCGCGCGATGAGGCCACGATTGCGCGCGGCTTTCGACACTCGGGCTCCAACCGTCAGCCCCGGCTCAAAGCGCGTCTTCTTCTCGCGATCCGCCACGAACTCGATGGCACCCATCAGGCCAACTCCGCGCACCTCACCGATGATCGGGAGCTGTGCGAATTTGGCTCGAAGCTGCTCCTGGAAATAGCCGCCCACTACGCGAGCATTGCCCGGCAGGTTTTCCTTCTCGACAATGTCGAGGACAGCGTTGGCGGCAGCCGCACCAATTGGATGGCCGGAATAGGTATAACCGTGCGAGAAGGATCCGACGCGGTCGGCACCGTCTTCCATGACCTTGAACACCTTCTCGCCGACAATGGCGCCCGATAGCGGGAAGTAGGCGGAGGTTAAACCCTTTGCCACCGTGATGAGGTCTGGCTCAATGCCGTAATGCTGTGATCCAAACATTGAACCGGTCCGTCCGAAGCCGGTGATGACCTCATCGGCAATCAGTAGAATATCGTACTTCTTCAGAACGGCCTGGATCTCTTCCCAATAGTTCTCAGGCGGCGGGGTGATGCCACCGGTTCCAAGCACGGGCTCGGCGATAAAGGCGCCGATCGTATCGGGGTCTTCGCGCAGGATCAGCGCTTCGAGTTCGCTCGCGCGGCGCTTGGAGAATTCCACCTCGGTCTCGCCGGCTTCCGCGCCCCAATAATGATGCGGTGCGCCAGTGTGCAGGATGCCTGCGCGCGGCAGGTCCATGTGGTCATGATAGAAGCTCATGCCGGTCATGGAACCGGAAACGACGCTGCAGCCGTGATAGCCGCGTTCGCGCGAGATGATCTTCTTCTTGTTCGGCTTGCCGCGAAGGTTGCTGTAGTACCAGACGAGCTTGGCCTGGGTCTCGTTGGCGTCCGAACCGGACATGCCATAGAAGACCTTGCTCATCTTGCCAGGCGCCATCTTCACAAGGCGGTCGGAAAGAATGGCAAGCTCATCCGTCGTGTGGGCGGCGTAGGAGTGGTAATAGGCGAGGCGATAGGCTTGCTTGGCGATCGCTTCGGCGACTTCGGTGCGGCCATAGCCGACATTGACGCAATAAAGACCGGCGAAACCGTCGATCAGCTCTTTGCCATGCGCGTCCTGGATGCGGATGCCCTTGGCCGTTTCGACAATGGTGGGATCGCCCATCTTGCCGGACGCGAAATCCTTGAGCTGTGTAAACGGATGCAGGACCGAGTTGCGGTCCATCTCTGCGATCCGGGTGAGATTGATGGTCATGAGCCAAGCTCCTTTCAGGCAGCAAGATTGCCGAAGCAGATGTATTTCGCTTCGAGGTACTCGGAGAGACCGTGACGCGATCCCTCGCGGCCGAGGCCGGATTGTTTCCACCCGCCGAACGGGATCGGCGCGCCGGTGAATTTGGGTGTGTTAACGGCAACCATGCCGTATTCGAGCCGGTTGGACAGGCGCATCGCGCGGCTGAGATCGTTGGTATAGACATAGGCTGCGAGGCCCATTTCGGTGGCATTGGCGCGAGCAATGACTTCGCTTTCGTCATCGAAGGGAAGAATTGCGGCAACCGGACCGAAGGTCTCTTCACGCGCAATCAGCATGTCTTCCGTCACATCAGCCAGAACGGTGGGGGGAACAAAGTTGCCGCCAATCGGGCTGTCCTGACCGCCGCAAACGAGGCGCGCGCCCGCGGCTAGCGCCTGCGCAATCTGCTGCCGGCACTTTTCCGCCACTGCTGGGCGTGTCATCGGGCCGATGTCGACGCCCGGTTCTAACCCGTGGCCGACTCGCAACTGCCTGGTGGCTGTCGCGAAGGCGTCGACGAAGCCGTCATAGATGTTGCGCTGCACATAGATGCGGTTGGCCGCGAGGCAATCCTGACCGGATGTGGCGAATTTCGCGCCGATGCAACCTTTAACGGCCGTCGCGATCTCGGAATCCTTAAAGACGATGAAGGGTGCATGGCCGCCAAGCTCAAGCGACGCTTTCTTGATCGTTGCAGCAGACTGCGTGAGTAGAATACGCCCGACTTCCGTTGAGCCTGTAAAGGAAAAGGCGCGCACTTGCGTATGCTCCAGCAGACGCTTTGCCAGCGGCGCTGCCTCGCCGGTCACGACCTGGAAGACACCGGTCGGCATACCTGCTTCTTGCGCAAGCTTGGCCAAAGCGAGCGCAGACAGTGGTGTTTCAGGCGCCGGTTTGACGATCATGGTGCAGCCGGCAGCCAATGCCGCGCCCGCCTTGCGGGTGATCATCGCGGTTGGAAAATTCCAAGGTGTTATCGCCACAGCGACCCCGAGCGGCTGCATTTGGACCGACAGACGGCTGCCGGGCAGGTGGCTAGGGATGGTTTCGCCGTAAGCGCGCTCGCCTTCGGCCGCGAACCAATCCAGGAAGTTCGCGGCATAGGTAATTTCGCCAAGCGCTTCCGACAGAGGCTTGCCTTGCTCGGCGGTCATGATGACGGCCAGGTCCTGCGCATGCTGACGCATCAGGTTTGCCCATCCACGCAGGATCAGGCCGCGTTCAGCGGGAAGCCGGTCGCGCCATTCCATGAAGGCATCTTGCGCAGCCTCAACGGCTGCATCGGCATCCTCCAGCGTGCAGGCTGCCACGTCCGAAAGATGTTCGCCGTTCGCAGGATCGATCACCGCCAAGGTCTTTTCGCGCGCCACCCATGCTCCGTCCAGAAAGGCGCGGTGCTCGAGCAAATCCGGGCGTGCAAGATTTCGGAAGGATTGGACAGCAATGCCGTGCATTGAAGGAGCTCCATGGGTTTACATGAGCGTAGCGGACGGCAATCATTGAAAGGCTGCGTCAGCTTAGAAATTTGCGCAGGAAAAAAGCTTATTCTCGGATATTACGCAGGAAAACTGCATGACCAACCTCGATCGCGCCGACCGTGCCTTGCTGGAAGCGGTCCAGAAGAACAACCGGCTGACTTCGGATGAGCTTGCCGAACTCGCCAACCTGTCTCCGACAGCCTGCCAAAGGCGGTTGAAGCGCTTACGCGAGGAAGGCGTGATCGAAGCCGACGTCGCCATCATCTCGCCGAAGGCAGTCGGGCGCGGAATCACGATGATCGTGCTTGTTTCGCTTGAACGCGAGCGGGCAGACATCGTCGATCGCTTCAAAGCAGCAATACGAGCCACAAAGGAAGTGATGGTCGGCTATTACGTGACGGGGGATGCCGACTTCATGCTCGTGGTCACGGCGAGGGACATGGAAGATTATGAAGCGTTCACCCGGCGCTTTTTCTATGAGAACCACGACATCAAAGGCTTCAAGACGATGGTGGTAATGGACCGGGTCAAGGCAGGTTTCGTTTTGCCGATCGAAGACAAGCGTTGAGGCACTGAACAGCTCCATGAATTAGACTGCGCAACTTTGGACTGTATCTGCAAAGTTAGATGTCCTGTTTTTCAAAGATCCACGTCAACCACGCTCTGTGGCCGCCACTTAGTCGGATCGTCGATCCATCGGTTCACCTCGCTTTCGTGCCAGCCTGTGCCGTTAGCGCTGATCTTCATCTGCCCTGGGAAGGTCCCTTCAGCGATCTTGCGGTAGATGGTTGATCGCGATAGGCCGGTGCGGGCGAGCACGGTCTTCATGCGGATGATGCGATCTGGTGCTGGCATGGCTTCGGTGCCTCTGGCTGAGCTTTCCTGACGGTTTCTGAGCCAGACAGAACAAGCCGCCGCGGCTGCACAAGCTCGCTGTTGGGGCCGTAGTATGCCGGCGCAGGATCGGCGGCAAATCGGATGGTTTGGGTCTACAACCCGATGCCTCTGCCGCGTGCCAGGCCGTGGGAGATCGCGAGCGCTTGTCCAAGGCCGCGACCTGAGTCGATGGTGATGCCGAGCTCTTTGCTGCGGCTGGCGAGGATGGACTCCAGCTGTGGGTCACGCTCGAGGCTTTTTGCCATGGCTCCCATGGTTGCTCGCGTGGATTGATAAGCCGACATGTCACCAGCCTGGTAGTGGTGCTGGCTTGTTCGCTCGAGCTTCTGCCAGCGCTCCACAAAGCGGTCGGCGCGGCGCTGCGGATCAGTGCGCAGCTCGGCCTCAAGCTGCAAGGCGCGGATGGTACGTGCGGTTCGTCCTGAAGCCGCTTCGCTGACCAGGCTCGGATCCTTGGTGTAAGCGGCTTCGGCATCGCGCCAGCCATGCGGGCGGACGTCGTCGAAGGCCTTCCTTGCGTCTGTCAGCTGGCGCGTTTGCTCAGGCGTGATCTTACCGTCTGCATCCCCATTGTTGAGGATTGCATCCACGACGCGTGCATGCCGGACCAGCGCCTTTGTGCGCGCTCTGCGCTGAAGAGCCTCCTCGTCGAGCATCGGCTGAGGTTCCGCTGGCGTTTGATCGCGCACGCCTTCTGGCCTCGTCGTTTGCTGTCCGCCTGGACTGACTTCAACCCCTCTTTCCTCCCGTTCCGGTCGCCGCTCCGGTTTATCGCTCGACCCTCCTGTTTCCGGTTGCCGCCCCTTTCCCAGCATCGCATCGACCCTGTCGCGCAGATGCTCGGGCACGATCTTGCGCACGATCTCAGCCACACGGGCGCGGAAGGTGATGCCGCGTCGTTCGGCATAGTCTTGTGCCGGGTCTCGCTGGTCGTAGTCGGACGCCATGTCCTTGGCGCGCTCGCGCGATAGGGTGCGGATCAGTTGCTTCTCGTCGGCGAAGTCATCGCCGCCATAATGCAGTGCCATGCTCTCGCGGTGACGTGACAGCGCCACGTAGCTGCCATGAGCATCCAAGCCTGGTGTCGCCAGCACATAGGTACGGTCCACCGTCAGGCCCTGCGCCTTGTGGATGGTGGCGGCATAGCCATGATCAATGCGGTTGTAGTCCTTCAGGTCAAAGCGGACCGATCGACCATCATCGATGTGCACCTGCATGGTTTGTGTAGTGACATGTCCCACGGTACCGAGCGTGCCGTTCTTCACGCCAAGGCTGCGCTCGTTCTGCAGGAACATGACGCGGTCGCCGCTCGCGAAGCTGCGAGCGCCCCGCTCCACTGTCAGGCTTAGATCCTCCCCAAGACCACCTGCATCGCGCATGCGCTCACGCGCCGCTTCGTTGAGCGAACGGACTTCCGCATTGGTGTGGGTCAGGATAATGCGGCTTTGATCCGGTGACGCTTGCCGATCACGATCCCAGCGCTCGATCAGATCCGCGCGTGCCTGCTCACGTGTTGGCGCCGCATGCACCATGCCATGGCGGTCATAGCTGCGGATCGCGTCGCCGGTTCTGCTTGTTGCCAGATCGCGCGTTGCCTCACGCTGCCAGTCATCACGCTGGCGCCTGACTTCACCGATCTCTGCGCCGCCGTGACGCTCGTGAAGCGAGCGAAAGGCAGCGCCGGCTTCGATGGCTTGCAGCTGTTGTGGATCACCCACCAGCACAACCTTGGCGCCGGCATCAGCTGCATGGGACAGCACGCGCTCAAGCTGCCGTGTACCCACCATGCCGGCTTCGTCGATGATCAGAACATCGCGGCGGGTGAGCTGATCACGACCTTGGCTCCAGCTGTGTTCAAGGCTGGCAACGGTACGTGACGCAATGCCGGATCCGCCTTCAAGGTTCTCGGCTGCAATGCCAGACAAGGCAGCACCGCGGACTTGGTAGCCGGCGGCTTCCCAGGCTTCGCCTGCAACGCCAAGCATGGCGCTTTTACCCGTGCCGGGATGACCAACAATGATGCCGAGACCACGCCCTTCCGTGATGTGCACCAAGGCGTCAGACTGCTCACCGGATAGAACCAAGCCGCGTTGTTCGGCGTGAGCCAGCGCGGCTTTCCTGTAGCTATCTCCGACCTTATGCCGTTCACGCTGCGCCATCAGATCGGCAGCGCGATGCAGGCGCTGTTCGGTCTCGATCATCTGCCGCGTGGTGAAGCGCTTTTCGCCGCGTGTGTCGGTGCCGAGCTGAACGACATCCGGTGCGCCACGAACCGCGACCATGACGGTGTTGAACTGCTCCATGCCGTCGCTGTGGCGATGAACAAAGCGCGCCAGGTCGCGCTGCGTGAAGGTCGATTGCTGATTGGTGATGGCGTTTAATGCCAGCTGAGGATCGGCGATGATGCGCTCGCCATTGCCGCGCGCGATCTCACGATGCAAAGCAGCGCGATCGGCTTCGCTCACGTCGACGGCCAGTTCCTGTTGTTCGATGCGCTGTGCCGGTGCGCCGATCTGGCTTTGCGGCTCTAGATCAATGCCCTGTTGCTCCAGGCTGCGGTGATCAATCCGCGTGTCGATGTCGAGCTCGGCTAGCCGTTCATTGACATGCTCGGCCCAGCGTCGCCGCCAGCGCTCAACAAGCTCGGTGCGGTTCCAATCCCGCACCTTTGCGCCGAAGCCAATCTCATCGCCGTTGACCTCAATCTGGCGCATGGTGAGCATGACATGGGCATGCGGCTTGGGGCTGCCGTCTTCGGCAAAGTCCCAATGCACGTTGAGATCGGCAACCATGCCGTGATCGACGAACTCCGTTTGCGCAAAGGAGCGGGCAAGCTCAGTGCCTTGTGCCTGGTTCAGCTCACGTGGGATGGCAAACTCGACCTCGCGGGCAAGCTGGGCATCGCGACGAACTTCACAGGCTTCGACATCGTTCCACAGCTGCTCGCGATCGGACCAGCGATCCGGCGCACCATCCGGCAGCAGCACCTCGGAATGAACGACGCCGCGCTTTGCGGAAAAATCCTGCACACGATCGATGCGATCGTCACGCAGCCGGGAGGCTGATCGATAGGCAGAAGACGCCACCGCACTCGAGCCAGCCTTGCGGCCGATGACTTTGACGTGGAGGTGATAGATCGCCATGGCAGGGACGATCATCAGCACGGGAAAAGCGACGTCGGAACGACGTATAAGCGCGCCCTCCTCGATTAAAATCTCGGGCGGGATCAAGCCGTCACAGCCGGTCCCGGCAACAGGGAAGCCTTCCAGAACAGACTGAACTAGCATCAGTGCATCGACAACGAATGGAGCCGACGATGCGCAAACCGCGAGACTTTGACGCCGAGCTGAAGGCGCTGGAAGACAAGGCCAAGGAGCTGAAGACCCGCAAGGTTCAGCAACTTGGTGAGCTGGTGATTGCGACGGGAGCAGATGCCTTCAGTGCTGAGGAACTTGCTGGTGCGTTGATCGTGCTGGCGGAAACAAAGGACGCAACGAAACGGGAGGCGTGGGCTAGGCGCGGCGCCGCGTTCTTTCAAGCTAGGTCGCGGCGAAATGCGCCAGCACCTCAGCGCGACATCAACAGCGATCCGTCGCAACAAGGCAGCACGCAACCGTCATCAGGCAGCACAGGCGAGGCATGACATGCGTAGCTGGCAAGTGGAGCGCCGCAAGCGGACGCGGTATCTGATCGAGCTCGGCGGGCTCGTCATCAAAGCGGGCGTTGTAGAGCTGACCGGCGATGATCGTGCCGTGATCTATGGAGGGCTGCTCTGGATGGCGGGGAAGCTGCGGAGCGACCACGCGGAGCATGCGCGGACGCTGTGGAGTGAGAATGGAAAGCAGGCGCTTGGAGAAGGGAGTTGAATCAGGAAAATACGCGAATTATGGGAGTAACAAAGCCTAGCGCTATCGAATGCATGGTTTAGACTTTCGCAACGTCTGCCAAGTGCGGGCAACTTTGGCAAAGCGCTTCTCAAAACCTATTATAGCGCTTCCGTTTAGCTCCGCTAACGGCGACCCCCCTTGTCGCCCTATCGAAGCGCCAAGATAGGGCGCTATGTCATCGAGGAATACGGTAATGCCAATCCGGGGAAGCTCGCGCACGAGCGGCAAGGGTTCCCAAGTCGGAGCAAAGAGGACCAATGGCGAAAGTCTTTTTCTCGTACACGCACAAGGATGAGGAACTGAGGGATCGTCTTGAAGTCTCTCTCAAGATGCTCCAGCGGCAGGGGCTGATCGAAACCTGGCATGATCGCCGCATCATCGTGGGAGATGAACTGGATCGCGCCATCAGTGACAATCTGGAGGCGGCGGACGTTATACTCCTGCTGGTAAGTCCGGACTTCCTGGCATCTGACTACTGTTACGATGTTGAACTGGCGCGTGCGCTGGAGCGCCACCGTGCGGGTGAAGCGGTGGTCATTCCCGTGATCCTGCGGCATTGCGACTGGCACGCGGCGCCCTTCGGCAAACTCCTGGCAACGCCGACGGATGGCAAACCCATACGGGCCTGGGCCGATCTGGATGAAGCCTTCCAGGTTGTGACGGTTGCCATTCGCAAGGCGCTTGAAGCCAAAGGTAGCGCTCCTCAGGCCGATCCCTTCCGAAACGTGCAGCGGAACGTGCCGCCTTCAGCCATGCCCGTGCGCGGGGCAGGTCCGAGGTCGAGCAATCTGGCTGTCAGCAAGCGGTTTTCGGACCGTGATCGTGACCAGTTCCTCGAGGAGGCCTACGCCTACATCGAGCGCTTCTTCGACAATTCCCTTGAAGAACTGAAGATGCGCCATACCGATGTCGACACGTCGTTCCGCCAGATCAGCGGCAACCGCTTCTCGGCGAAGATCTACCGCCACGGCAAGGAGGTATCACGGTGCTGGGTGACCCTCGGTGAGGAGATGGGGAAGGGGATTTCCTACTCGCAATCCGAGCGGAACGGTTTCAACGAGCAGCTGCGTGTCGACAGTGACGAGCAGGGCCTTTTCCTGCGGAGCATGGGAATGAGTATCGTACGAACCGGCGGCCGGGATCAGAAGATGACGTATGAAGGGGGCGCCGAGCTCCTATGGGACATGCTTATCTCGCCACTTCAATATGAATAGGGATCACCTGCAGGAGCATCCAGGCTGATCCTGTCGATGCCTGTTATCAGGACTGGCCGGCCCGCCCATGAAAGGCGCACACAAAATCATTTGCCGACGGGAAATTGTTCCTGTTATGCTCCACATATTCGCATCCTTACTTCTACGCTTGCCTACCTGGGTACACCCTCAGCCTGGCCGATCGCCTGCCCATGATGGGTATGCGGATCTGCGCGGGGTCCTCGAGCCCCGCCGACATTTCCTCGACGGCGAGCTCGATCTCACCCGCATCCTGGTCCGGAACCGACCGGCGACGTTCCTGTGGCGCGTGTCCGGGCACTCCATGCGCGACGCCGGCATCTTCGACGGGGACGTGGTGGTGGTCGACCGCAGCGTGGCACCGTGGTACGGTACGTGGTGGTGGCCGTCATCAACGGCAAAACCAGCCTCAAGCTGTACCGCAACGGCCGACCCCTGCGGCTGGCCTTCGCCAACCGCGACATGCCGGCGTTCCCGATGGTGACATGGCGCAGGTGGAGGTCTGGGGAGCGGCCACATGGACCCTGCACAAAACCCGGGTCCAGGCCGCGTCTACGCGCGGATCGATAGCAACAGCTGTTACTGTAGCTGTGAACGGGCGTTCCAGCCGAAACTCGCGCATCAGCCGGTGATTGTGCTGTCGAACAACGACGGCTTCTATAATCGGGCGCGCGCTGTCAAGCTGTGCCTTGCTTTGGCACCCTGCTGATGGACCGGAATAAGTGGAAAGCGGCCATCGAAGATCGATCACAGAACACCGTACGTGCTGACGATTTCCTGCCTTTCGTCTTCGGTCAGCATCACCAAACCCGCGAGGGTGCGCCGTCCCTTTGTAAGCGCAAGTACGGCTATGATGCTGTCGGCCAACGCATCGTTGGCAGCCTGGGGCAACTCTTGGAGAGCGAGCTTCTGCAATTCCGCCCAAGCGGCATCGTAGTCCCGTTTCAGCCAGTCAGGAAGCGGTGGATTGCGGCCATTGAGACGCGATCTTTCGATCGTCGCGGCCAGTGCGTAGGTATTCCATTCGCCTTTGCTACTTACTTTGTGCAATCGCACGATCTCAGGCAACGCGGCATACGACGCTTCACCGACATCGCTTTGATGATGGAGTTCCTCCCAGAGCTCTTCCCAAGCTGTCATGTCGCCACTTGCTAATCTTTGCAGCGCAGCGCTTGCGTCATAAGGAGCGCGGTATCCACCCTGTAGCAGAGACCAGCGCTTGTCATTTAAATCCATGCCCTCTCGCCTTGTTCAACGTATCCATTTCGAAGACATCGGTGGCTCCGAGTTTGAGCGGCTTGTGCCTGCCTACCATGTTCGCGCGGGCTGGTCTGACCTTGCCTGGTATGGGCAGACCGACAGCGACGGCGGACGCGACATTGTGTGACAAGAACCGCTCGAAAATGATGGGTTTTGATCCAGCGTCATTCAATGTGTCAGTCGTAAAACGCTGACGAAAAAGAAGGCAGAAGAGGACATGACGCGCGCCATCGCAGCGTCCTCGAACAAACTCAAGACGTTCAAGTTCGTTGTGGGTGGCGCTGTCTCTGCGACAAGACGCGATGCAGTCAAAGAGGCTGCAGTCAGTGCGAGGACAACGTCGCTGACGATATGGTCCGGAGTCGATTTGAAGAACATCTCCGTTTGATCGGAGACGATCTCCTGCGACGCTTCTGCGACGGCGAACGGTTTCCGGACCGTCCTGATGAACTCCGCCATTTTGCGAACGATTTTCCCGGCCTGACCGACGATGAAGCCTTGGCGCAGATTGCCGTGATATTCCAGCGACCGGCCTTTCAGACGCCGTTTCAGGAAGAAAGCTCCCTGCCTGCGTTCCAGACCGCCTTCGAATATAGGATTGCCTCGCTCAACAACGGTATATGGCGCACACGCGAAGGGAAATAATACGCCGGATACCTTCGCTGCATCACTTGCGGAACGTACCAACGAAAGCAAAAATCAGGAAGGCCTTAAAACTCGTCGATAAGCTGCGTCGCACCTTTGTTGGTGGTCTGCGCGGTAAGACGATCAGGCCGTGTGGGTTGCAGCGATCCACGCTGTTCCACCTTCATCATAGACCCAGGCGTTGCCGCGAGATTGGCTAACATCCGGAGCGGGGGTTTGGACGCCTTCCGTGAGCGTCGAGCTCCTTTAATGTTTATCTACGCTGACTTGTGATGACCCTTAATGGGAATGCAGCCAGGGCACCATTGGTGACGTGAAGCCATGCGATCAGAAAAATGCACGGGAAAGTCTCAGTTGCCTGTAGAGACTCCCCGTTGCCGAATTTATGCTTCACGCCATGCGGGAACACTACGTACAACGCGGTCTACAACTCGGTGACACGATTGTCACTGAGGAGGACTTGCTGTCGAAATACGAAATCGTCCTTGTCTTGGCCGAGCCCGGCGCCGGGAAATCCGAACTTCTCCGCAGCCTCGGAGCCCGAACGGGCACCGCGCCAATCCGGGCGAGTTTGTTCCGGCACCGCGAAATTCCGTCGGGAGTCCACGCGCTCGTCATCGATGCCCTTGACGAACTCGCAAAGATCGATCAATCGGCCATAGATCAGGTAATCGAGAAAGCCCGCGCGACAGGTGCCAGCCGCGTTGTCATGGCCTCGCGGTCGAGCGAATGGGATACGCCGCGCACGCACCTGCTCAAGGAAGCCTTCGGGATAGACGCTGCCGTTATCCGACTACAGCCCTTCACACGAGAAGAGCAAAGAGCACTTTTCGAGCAGCATGTTCCCGGAGAGGAGTTCGCGCGATTTAGTGAGGAGGTCGAGCGGTTCGACTTGTCGCCGCTCTTGGGCAACCCGCAGTTCCTGAAGCTGTTCGCAGACGCCTATGTCAGGCGCGGAAGACAGCTCATCTCGAAACGGCAAATCTTTGTTGACGCCATCGAGAAGCTCGCATCTGAGTCCATCTCGTCTGAATGGCAAAGAAACCGCCCGCCCATCGAGAGCATCGTCGTCATCGCCGAGGAGTTGTTTGCGAAGACGATGCTGGCTGGAGCCAGCGGGCTTTCCGTTGCAGACAGCGGCGATCGAGATTTTCCATACCTGTTTTCGCTCAGCACGGCAGATGCAGGCACTGTGGGTATCGCACTCAATACGCGCCTCTTCAAACCCACAAACGAACTGACCAACCATGAGCCGGTGCACCGGATCGTCGCCGAATACTGCGCCGCCCGATATCTGGTTCGCCGCACGGAGGACAATGCTGACAATCTGATGCTCAGCCGTGTCTTGTCAGTCGTTGCTCCCAACAACGTCGTGCGTGACGAACTTCGCGGACTCCTCGGTTGGGTGGCGTCGCTCGGCAACCCGCAGACACAGGAAGCCTGCATTCGGATCGACCCCTATGCAGTGTTGGCCAATGGGGACCCGTCGCAGCTTTCCTCCTCATCCAAACGCCTCTTGCTTAAGTCGCTTCAGGAACTGTCCGAAGTCGACCCGTATTTTCGGCGAAGTGACGCATGGCGTCGCTTCAGCGTGGCCGGACTGCTCACCCCGGAAATCGTAGAAGACGTGCGCTCGGCGCTGTCGGGGAGCGGAACGTCATCGGATCTTCGCAACCTCCTTCTGGAGCTGCTGGACGGATCGCCGATTGCATCGCAATTGGCTGACACCCTTCGCGATATCGTTCTTGATGCCAGCATGGACGTATATGCCCGCATCCGCGCGCAGCGCATCCTGGTCGGTTTTGCATCCTATAACCACACTTCGCTCACCAATTCGCTGGTTAAAAAAAGTGACTCCGCCTCGCTGCGGATTGCTGTCGAAAGCGTCGAAATACTCCGGAAATCGATTGAACTGTCGGCGATCATCGCCCTCCTGAGAGGGGTCGGGAAAAGGACATCCAAGCGGGCGCACGAAGACAGCGAGTCCCGGTTCAACCTTCGCTATCATACGAAGCAGATGATAGCCGGGTTTGATCTGACGACCACAATCGCGCTGCTCGATGACCTGACGAGCGATCTCCAATGCACATGCGGCAAGTCACGATCCTACGAGTGCGAGTGCCGGCCTGGCCCGAGCAAGATAGTCGGATCGCTGCTCGATCGTTATTTCGAACTGGCAGATGGCCCCTACGATCCGCAGCGTGTCTGGCGCTGGACACAGCACCTCATCTTTCCCGATCGTCGATCACCCGAGAGTAGCAGCGCCATAAAGCGCCTTCAGGAGGAGGACGGGTCGCGACGCGCCATCTACCTTATTGCGATGGCCGAACTCCCCGACAAACAGGCAGTCTGGAAGGCGGGTACGCGCTTTTGGAGCAGCGATGGCCATGCCGGACTGCGGATGAAATCGGAGGACTTGGTAGCAATTACATCGGAAGCATTTTCGACCGGAAATCTGGCTCTCTGGGCGGGATTTTACGCAAGTCATAATGTCTGGTCGGAAAACAAGGGGCCTGATCCGCTAAGGGCTCATCTGCGTAAACACGCACGCAGCGATCCGCGATTCTCAAGAATCTGGGGAGAGCTTGAGAGAGGGTCACGCAAGCTCCGCTCAGAACAGCAAGAACGATGGTCCCGCCGGCAGCGCCGCTGGCAACTTCGGGAAAGCGCCGAAAAAGAAAACAGGGCCACCTTCTTCCGCGAAAACAGAGCGCGCATCGAAGCCGGGCAGCATTGGGGCGCGGTTCGTGACATCGCCCAATACTACCTGCTCGAACCGGAAAAGCTCACAGAGTTTCTGGATGACGTCGCAACAGCCGACATCGCGCTGTGCAA
This sequence comes from Tianweitania sp., assembly GCF_032053605.1. Classification (NCBI taxonomy): domain Bacteria; kingdom Pseudomonadati; phylum Pseudomonadota; class Alphaproteobacteria; order Hyphomicrobiales; family Phyllobacteriaceae; genus Tianweitania; species Tianweitania sp. Next base: position 6,230 of record NZ_DAMBUH010000007.1, on the reverse strand, counting down.
CGCGTTTGCGCTGTTGACCCCGCATACACCCACCCTGGCAAAGCTCAGCGCAGATAGACTGGTGGTGACGCGTGTCCTGCATGCAGCATGTCTGGCGACCTTCCGCAGAGAGCGGACGCTGGAGCACATCGATCACGATGTTCTCAGAGCGGTCAAAACCGATGTCGGCAGCTATCCGGGCTACCGCGAGAACGAGAGCGAGGAATTTGAGGCTGAGATCGACCGCCTCATACTCGCAAGCGATGCCGACGCCGAGGCGTTCGCGCGTGCTTTCATCGAGCCGCAATTGTTGCATTCGCCGGAAGCTGCCACGGACGTTAGCTGGCTGAACTACAAGGCGGCATTCAGCAATTTAAGAGCGCATCTACCGCTTGAATGGCTGACGCGGTTCCCGTTCATGCCTTACAATGCGCGTGATACGCTGTTCAATCTCGCGGCCGAGCATGGCGACCGGGCTGCCCTCAACGCGCTCATTTCGTCGCGATGTGAAGAGGTTCAGTCGGACGCTGGTGAGAGAACGGCGGCCGGCATGGACCCAGCGCATTCTGGCTGCTTCGCGGCTTCTTTTTCCTCTCTGATCCACCTGAACCAATCTGGGCGTATCTCAGGAGCGACCCGAGTGTCCTCCTGTCCATCGAGCAATACGCTGGGCGAATGTCACGCGACGAGCATCGCGGTTGGCCAACACTCTCCGCAAACAAGGTATATGGCATCCTCGATATTTACATCGATGCCTGGCCCAAAGTGTACTTGCCAAGCAGTTGGGGTTCTCACTCGCCGGACGGAGAAACAGCGTACCGTTTTCTCACGGAGGTGATCTACACCATAAGCCGCGACGAGCTGCAGAACGCGATTGCCGCGCTCGATCGCATTCTTGCTGATACAAGATTCGTGGATTTTCACGCAGAGGCGAAAAGCCTCAAGGCTGCCGCCCTGCGCAAGAAGGCGCTTCTGGCATTCGAACCGCCCTCAGCTGTCGCAGTGAATGAGTTGCTCAATCACAATCGGATCGCGAGCGTCGAGGACCTTCGAGCCGTCCTCGTGCAGGACTTTTCAGACTACCAGACATGGCTTCGTTACGCGGAAACCAACCCGCTTTCCGTGTTTCATCCGCGAGGAAAGCGGCTTGATGAGAACGGCTGCCGCGATCGTATCGTTGACCACCTCAATGCCCAGATGCGTGCGCGCAATCTGTTGGTGGTGATCGAGCAGTATTTTGTGGATTCAAACCGATGCGACATTACGGCTGCTGCGATGATCGATGGATCGCGGCGCTTGCTCGTTGTCGAGGTCAAAGGCCAATGGCATCGCGAACTCTTCACTGCGGCGTCAGCGCAATTGCACGAGCGCTACAGCAGCCATCCCGATGCCGCGCAACAGGGCATCTACCTCGTGCTATGGTTTGGGCCAGGGGAATCCTTGGCAGGTCGTCAGACGCACGAAGTAAAATCACCGGCCGAACTAAAGAACATGATCGAGCAGAGAATTCCTCCACACATCCGAGGTCTGATCGATGTGGTCGTGCTCGACCTTTCATTAAAGTCACGAGCGTGATTCTGCTGGCCCGCTCAGCGTGTAGGCTCAGCCTTTTCCAAAAATACCTTGTCGAGCAGGTGTAAATAGTCGTGGCTGCCACCTCTGCGATTTGCATGTCCGTTTTGCATGATCGCAGCGAAGAAGGCTGACCTCCCCGTTCGAACGCGATGCGCCCAGTGTTCCTTTGCTCTTCGTTTGGCAGCTGCTAGGAGTTTGCGCCCAAACATGGAATGGTCGCGATCGGTAGCCTGCTGCCGTCGCCGATCGTCAGAATATATAGGGCAGTAGTGTAGAATCGGCGGTTTTGCATGCCGATTGGTGGGCGTGCGGTGATCGCCGGCAATGTCGCACTATAGAGGGCAATCGGCGATGTTTGGCGGGCTGTGAACAGTGATGATGGGAACTATGTGTACGCTATAGCCCTCTAGGATGCGCAAGTGGTCTAGTGACGCAAGCGGCCACTATATCGCCGGTCGCCCCATTGTCGTCAGATGTGAAAAGCGGATTTTCGTTTGGCTCGCTATGGAAGCCTCAAGATCTATAATCGCAACTCCAGACGCTCATTGTGTGACACAATCAGCACCATGGGCTGCCGCCGTCACCGCCTGTTACGGCGTAGATCGGGACGCTGCTCGGGGGCGAATCAATGAAGTTGAGCGGCGGGCAGCGAGTCCAGCTAGAAGCTATTTCGCAAGACCTATCAGAATCTTGCGGCACCCTCGATTTCTTCCCATAAGCTAATATGCAGGCCGTCGCAGCGACGTGGCTGGAGGGGGAACGGATTGTCAAACGTGCGTGCGAGAAATCACCCTACAGCTTTGGTGCCGGTACGGCGAACGCGAGCGATTGCGGGAGTATGCGTCGTTGGTTGATGCCTTGCTTGCCCAGGACATCCTTGATGGCTCGGCTGTTCGCGACCGGCCGAACCTGTTTGTCATCGGCAGCTTCGACCGGCGCATCACCTTCTATTCCCAGCAGGTCAGGGCGCTATCGTTAATCCACGCGCTCAAGGAACTTGGCTACCTTAATGCCAATCCGAGGATCGCGGTCGTCGGCGGTGGGGCGGCCGGCGTCACCGCAGCCGCGGCTGCCGCGCTGGTCACCGGGTCGCAGGTCGTCTTGTTCGAATCTGCCGATGCGCTTCTGCCCCTGCAGTCGACGACCGATCGTCGGCGGCTTGATCCGCATATCTACGATTGGCCAGCGCACTACACGACCGATCCCATCGCCGACCTGCCGATTCTTGACTGGGAATCCGGAACGTGTCGCGCCGTTCGCGACGATGTTCTGCTTGGGTTCGAGGACATCGTCATCAGGCTCGCGCCGCGCCTGGAGCGACGGCTGCGCCATCAGGTTACCGCGCTGACACGGACAGCTGAGGGGTATCAGCTTGACATCACCGATCTTAATGCGCCGGCACCAACGCCAGGCGCCGGGCTGCGCGAACAATTTCACATGGTGTTTCTCGCCATCGGGTTCGGGCTTGAACCGGGCGAACCGGTGCCGGCTATACAGAGCGCCAGCTATTGGACCGATGCCGGCGTTCCGGTTGCCGAGTTCGCAGGTCGGCCGACCCCTCGGTTTTTCGTCAGCGGCGCGGGCGATGGTGGACTGATCGATTTCGTAGCCGCCGGAGCCCGCGATTTCGATCATGCCGGCATGATCCGACTGATCTCCGAACATCCCGGCATCGCGGCGTTGAAGCCGATCCTTGCAGAAATCGATGTGCGCGCCCGCGTCGAGGACGCCAATGGCGCCCGCTTTGATTTCATGGCGGCCTATGATGCCGAGCTTCTACAGTCCCTCACCGACATCGGTCTGGTCGCTGCGGTCGCGCAGCAACTCCGTCCCGGCGTGCAGCTCACGTTTCAGACTCAGCATGCTGAACTGTTCGACGTCTCAACGGCAACGCTCAACCGGCTCGCGGCCTATCTCACTATCAAGGCTTGCGCGGGCGACGCCCAGCGCTCGTTCCGGCACTTGCATTGCAATGTCGTAGCCCGGATTAACGCGCCGAATCCGGCACCGGTCGTCGCCACCTTTTGGCTCGACTGCGCCGGGGAGGCGGTTGCGGCGGATGCGGTGATCGTCCGGCGCGGTCCCCAGCGCGATGTGGTGCGGGCACCCTTTGCCCCACACCTGGACAGCTTTGATGTGACGCACAAAGAATGGCTCGCCCGATACGGCGAGGCAACGCTTGTCCCGAAATTGTCAGCACTGGCACGTTCTCTGTTCAAGGAGGCGGCGCGCAGTGCGAATATCCTTGCGCCGCGACTGCAGCGACTGGCGGCCAACCAGCTTCCCATATCGGTGCAACTGTTGCGCGAAGGCACCAACATTCGCTGGTCTGGCGCGATAGCGGCAGACCAGCTCATCCGTTCGTGGAGCGAGCAACATCCCTTCGAGATCATATTGCCGGATGGTCCCGAGGCGCTTGGTGCCGTTGCGGGTGCGGTGCTGCGGGTCGCCTGCCATAGCAGCAATTGCCGGCTCCACGCCGCGCCCGGCCTGTGGAGCCAGCTTGTCCGAGAACTCAGCCTGGATTCGCCACACGCCGAAGGCATGGCGATGCCGGAGATCATTGCCGGCAATCCCGGAGGCGCTGCCCAGGACCCGGTTTCACTGCCGCCCGATATTCTTGCGCGTCGGATCCACCGGTCGCTCGACAGCTGGCTTCTTGAGCGGCTGGACGCGCACCTCCAACCGTTCTTCGCCAGCAATGCCGATCCGGGCCGCCCAATCAATGTAAAGATCGCGCAGGATCTTCGGGCGGCGATGGCCACGACATGGGCGGTTTGGCATGCGTCGTTCACCGACGACCCGGCACTGCTAAATCATTTCCTGCGCTTGATGATTTGTGCGGTCGATGAGGACGATCATCCCGACGCAGCGCAAATTCTTGTTGGCCCGAGCAAATGGCCTGCAATTCTACGCGGCACCGCGGTCGCGCTCGCCATCGCTGCGGCTTGGGACGCGACATCCCCGAAAAGTGCTAGACCGGGCAATCTGGTTCGCCTGCGCGATGGCGACAGCGAATGGGCCGGCCACGGCTGCGCGGCCGATATGATCAACGGTGACGAGATGTCTTTGTGTGCCGCGTCGTTCATGTGGCAGACTCAGTTCGTCATCCTCGTAGTCAAGAGCGCTATTGAGGTCAGCCGAATCGCCGAGCGGCCGTTCGCGCAGATCGACACCGACCAGCCGGGGCTCAGCGATACGGATGGCTCTGGTCCGGTGATCATGTCGATCAGCCGCGATTTCATCGACGCGGCGGCGGCGGGCTTGGCCGAGCTACGCGCCCTGCTAGCGACGGCGGAGACGCGGCACTTTGAGGCGCTCGAAAAGACGATCATGAAAGGCGCGGCATGACGGATAGTGCGACTCTGTCACCCGGACTGGCTGATTTCGCTGACCGGCTGCGCCGCGCGGCGCTAAAGCTCGGACTCAAGGTTGAGGATCGGCCCGAACTGGCGAGCGCGACCTTCAACGGCGGATCGACCACGTCGACGACGCTCAGTCCGACCGATCTGCCGGCGGAGAGTCATGCGATCCGGATCGATCGCTTCAATATCGTGCTTGGCATCCTCCCCGACGTTGCCACCATGGAAGCGGTGATCGAGACGCTGCGGCGCTGCCGCAACCAGTGCGTCGTCGCGCGCTCGTTCCTCGGCACCAACGAGACGCTGGACTTGCAGTTGATGCTATTGGGACCACGCGCAAGCGAACGGCAAGAAGCCTGGCGTGCAATGGCGTTGATGGTCGAGCGCGATGACCGTGTCGCTCGCAAGCTGGCGTGGCTACGCCCCGAAGACCCGTTAAATGACGAACAGAGTTTCGCTGACTTTCTCAAGCGAACCTTCCTCGCCCGGCCATGGGTCCATGCCGAAGGCCAGTTCGAGGATGTGGCGCTCGATGAGCTGAGCGGCACCGGAGCGACTGCGCCGGGTTTACCGCGGACGACGGCGGACGAATGGGAGCGGATCGCCCTCGACGAAAAGAAGACGCCGGATGAGATTGTCGCGGCGTTGGTCAAATCCTGGAGTCGGAGGGGTCAGGCATGAGCGAGATCTTCCTCTCCAGCATCGCTATCCAAGATTTCCGGACCTTCGGCGACTTTGCGATCGACATTCCGGCGGCGCCCGGTCTTGTTCTGCTCACCGGCACTAACGGCTTGGGAAAAAGCAGCTTCTTCGATGCGATCGAATGGGGACTGACCAACAAGATCCGCCGGTTCGAACCCTATATCAACAAGGGCCGCAGGAAGCTCGTCGAGAAGGATTACCTTACGCGCCGGGGGGCTGAGCCGGGGTCGCATAGCGTGGCGCTGACTTTCTCGGACGGCGATGCTGTCGAGCGCAGCGCAACCGGCGGTACGGCGATGGTGGACATCGTCGCGCAACTTTCGCGGCCCGACCGCCGCACGATCAGCGATCTTGGGACCTATCTCGCCCTCACTCATTTCCTCGGCCAGGCAGCGCAGCAGCGGTTCACCAGCCGCGACCCGCAGGACCAGTGGCAGGCGCTCAAGGGGCCGAGCGGCATTGATCGGCTCGAGCGTATTCGCGCGGGCCTGCGCGGGCGATCGACCATCGCTGCATTCACGCGCCGGCTGGACGTCGAACAAGGTGTCGTCGCCACGCTCGATCGGCAGATCGCGGACTGGCAAGGATGGATGGTCCGCCTTGAGCGGCTCC
>NZ_DAMBUH010000006.1:77094-82076 GCF_032053605.1 Tianweitania sp. | reverse complement strand
CAGACGGCCATGAGGCCACCTTGCGCGATCAGGCAACCGCGCTGATTTCCTTCGGCGCGGCGACCTGGCCGCATCAGATGGTGCGCGTGATGCTTGGCGAGCAGCTTTACCGCGCCGCTACCATCCTGTCCGGCCACCCCTATCATCGCGTTTGAACGCCGCCTTGAAGGCCCCGCGTAAGCTCGCCTTGAGAAAGTGCGATTCGCTTGGGAAGAACGGCGGTGCAGCCGGGCCGATGGTTGATGCTTCCTTTACGAAGCCGACCTACGATCCGCGAATGGGGCGATCCGGTCCGAGGGATGAAGCGGCATGGTTTCAGGCATGGCATCGGCAGCATGGGGGAAGGGCGGTCTTTTGATCGCGCTCGGCCTGCTGCTGGCCTCTGCCGGCCCTCTCCATGCGCAGGAAGATGAAGCGGTGTCCACCGAACAGACGCAGCCTGACGATCCGGTTGCGGCGATCGAAGCGCGACGGGCGCAAACCCAAGCCGACTACGAACGCGCGCTGGACGACATCAAGCTGTCCGAAGATCGGATGGCCTCCATTTCGGCCGGCATCGCGACGCTGAAGAAAGACAGTGCTTCGGTGACGGCGGCGCTGATCCAGGCTGCGAAAACCGAAAAGAAGCTCGCCGAAGACGTCGAGGAGATCAGCGGAAGGCTGGTCGGCCTGCGTGGCGAGGAAGATGGCATCAAGGCCTCGCTGGAAGGCCGTCGCGCCGTGCTGGCGGAAGTGCTGGCGGCATTGCAGCGCATGGGCCTCAACCCGCCGCCGGCTATTCTGGTGAAGCCGGAAGACGCGCTGTCGTCCGTTCGCAGCGCCATTCTGCTCGGCGCTGTCGTGCCGGAGTTGCGCCAGGAAACCGAAACGCTGCTGGCGGATCTCAGGGAATTGTCGCGGGTGGCAGCCTCGATCGAGGCCGAGCGCGGCCGCTTGAACGCCACGGCGGAAGAGCAGGTGGCCGAAAAGCAGCGCCTCAGCATGTTGTTGGAAGAAAAGCAGCGGCTGCAAACCCAATCCGAAGCGGTGTATGCCGCCGAGCAGAAGCGATCCGAACAACTTGCGGCGTCCGCTTCCTCCTTCCAGGAACTGATCGCGAACCTGGAAAAGGAAGGGCAATCAGCAAGGGCTGCGGCGGAAGCTGCCGCCAAAGCGGAGGTCGAGCGGCTGGCGCGCGAAGAAGCCGAGCTCAACAAGCCCATTCCCGAGGCCTATCGCCTGTCGATGATTCCGTTTGCGGCCTTGAAAGGACAGATGAGCCTCCCAGCTACTGGGCGACGCACCGCGCGTTTCGGCGAAGCCGACAATAACGGCGGCGTGAGAATGGGAGACACCATTACAACACAATCCGGGGCAATTGTTACCGCACCGGCAGGGGGGAGCGTCTTGTATGCGGGACCCTTCCGGTCATACGGTCAACTCTTGATCCTCAATGCCGGCGACGGCTATCATGTCGTGCTGGCGGGGATGGGCAGAATCAGCGTGACGCTTGGCCAGGCCGTTTTGGCGGGTGAGCCGATCGGAGCAATGGGTGAAACGAGGGTCGCTGGCCCCGTTCCACTGAAGGACGGCAGCACCGGACCTGACCTTTATGTCGAGTTCCGGAAAGATGGAAAACCCGTGGACCCGACCCCCTGGTGGTCGGAGCGGATCGCTGGAAGGACTGCAAATGATTCGTAAGCTGTCGCTGTTGTTTGCCGGCGCCTTGATGGGCGCTTCGGCGATGAGCGTGGTCTACGGTGCGCCCGGCTCGACAGCGAATGCCGCGGGTTCCGAAACCTATCGCCAGCTGGCGATCTTCGGCGACATCTTCGAGCGCGTGCGCGCGCAGTATGTGACTCCGCCGGACGACAAGTCGCTTGTCGAGAATGCCATCAACGGCATGCTCACCTCGCTCGATCCGCATTCCTCCTACCTCAACCAAGAGGCAGCCAAGGATATGCGCGTCCAGACCAAGGGCGAGTTCGGCGGCCTCGGTATCGAAGTCACGATGGAAAACGACCTGATCAAGGTCATCACCCCGATGGATGAAACGCCCGCCGCAAAGGCCGGCGTTCTGGCGGGCGACCTGATTGCAGAAATCGACGGCCAGGAAGTGCGTGGCCTGTCGCTCAACGACGCCGTCGAGAAGATGCGCGGTCTGGTGAACACGCCGATCGAGCTGACGCTGATCCGCGATGGCGCGGACAAGCCGATCAAGCTCACCGTTATTCGCGACGTCATCAAGGTGAAAGCCGTGCGCGCTCGTGTCGAGGGCAATGTCGGCTATCTCAAGATCAACTCCTTCACCGAAAAGACGTTCGACGATCTGCAGGCTGGCATCAACACCATCCACAAGCAGCTGCCGGACGACAAACTCAAGGGCTATGTGATCGATCTGCGCTTGAACCCGGGCGGTTTGCTAGATCAGGCCGTCAGCGTATCGGACGCCTTTATCGACCGTGGCGAGATTGTTTCGACCCGCGGCCGCGATCCGCAGGACATTTCGCGCTTCGATGCGCGTCCGGGCGACCTGGTCAACGGCAAGCCGCTCATCGTTCTGGTCAATGGCGGTTCGGCGAGTGCGTCGGAGATCGTTGCCGGTGCCTTGCAGGATCACCGCCGCGCTACCGTGCTTGGCACCCAGTCCTTCGGCAAGGGTTCGGTCCAGACCATCATTCCGCTGGCCGAGAACGGCGCTTTGCGCCTGACAACGGCGCTCTATTACACGCCAGCCGGCAAATCGATCCAGGGCAAGGGCATTACGCCTGACGTCAAGGTCGACCAGCCACTGCCGGAAGAGTTCAAGGGCCGCGACAGCAGCCGTGGTGAGTCCGCTCTGCGCGGTCACATCAAGGGCGTGGAAGAAAGCGACGAGGGTTCGGGTTCGGCCTCCTATGTGCCGCCGGAAGCCAAGGACGACATCCAGCTGCAATATGCGCTGGACCTGATCCGCGGCGCCAAGACCGATGCCGCTTTCCCGCCGAACCCCGATAAGGCGGTGATGAACCAGTAAGCGCTGCGCGCTGATAGAAGTTATCATGTCCGGCGGAGGAACCCCTTCGCCGGACATTTGATTCCGGGATGATGCAAAAGCAGGTCTGAGGTCGATCGGGTCACATGGCGGGGCAGGAGCGGGGCGGAGACACGACGCGCATTCGGGACATCGACCTGCCGCTTGGCTTAGGCATTCGGGGTCCGGCGAAGCCGACGCGATCCCCGCGTTTCACGTCATCGTCGATGCTCACTACCGTGGTGGCTGTCGCGCTTGCCGGCAGTGCCGGCGCCATCGCCTTGCGCGATCGCGGCATTCGCATGCCGAGCGCTGCGGTGGTTTCCGTTCCCATGCAAACGGCCGCATCCGAGGCGGAACCCAGTCCCGCCCCGCGTCCCAGCCTGTCCAACGATCCGGCGGGCGGTCCAGCGATTATCCGGGTCAACCCGGATTCGGATCCCGCGCAAGGCACCACGATCATCCGCAGCACATCGGCGCCGGCACAGGACGCGCATATCGCGCATCTGCCGGATCAGGCGTTGATCGAAGCAGGCCCAGATGGACCGTTGCCGCAACGCGCGGCGGATGGGCGTCGACCGTTCGACGTTTATGCACGCCCGTGGTCAGGTGCTCGCGGTGCCCGCATTGCCTTGGTGATCGGCGGTCTTGGTGTCAGCCAGACCGGCACGCAGAAAGCGATTGAAAAGCTGCCGCCGGAGATCACGCTGGCTTTCGCATCCGGCGGCAACAGCCTGTCGCGCTGGATGGAGGCGGCGCGGCGAAACGGGCACGAGATCGTTCTCCAGGTGCCGCTCGAGCCGTTCGACTATCCGGCGGTTGATCCCGGCCGCGCGACGCTGACCGTGGATGCGCCGGCATCTGAGACGGTCGAGAACTTGCAATGGGTACTGGCCCGCACAACCAACTATGTCGGCGTCATGAACTATATGGGTGCCCGCTTTCTCGGCGAAACGCAGCCCGTTGGAACCATGATGGCCGAACTTGGTAAGCGCGGCCTGGCCTATGTCGATGATGGCTCGACCGCGCGGAATGAATCGCAACCTTTGGCCAAGGCGAACCGTGTGCCTTTCGCGGCGTCCGACATGCAGATCGACGCGGTGCGTGAGCGCGGCGAAATCCTTGGAAAGCTCGACGATCTCGAGCGCACCGCCCGCGCCAACGAGTTTGCTGTCGGCACCGGCTCGGCCTTTGACGTCACCGTGGACACGGTCACTGCCTGGGCCGCCGAAGTGCGCCGACGTGGCGTCGAGATCGTGCCAATCACCGCTGTAGCGGATGATCCTGAACGCCGCTGAAGGCTGCCTTCAAACTGTCAGGCGAACCGGCTATGCAGATGGGCATCCTTGAAGCGAGAGCCATCCCGATGAAGCCGCCTGTTGATCCTCAAACCCTGCCCTATCGTCCATGCGTCGGGATCATGGTGCTGAATAGCGCCGGGAAGGTCTGGGCTGGTCACCGTATCTCGGAAGAGGGCAGCGAAACGGCTGGCACGACGCAGCTCTGGCAAATGCCTCAGGGCGGCATTGATGAGGGCGAGGAAGCGCTGCTAGCGGCCTTACGCGAGATCTACGAAGAAACGGGCATGACGAGCCTGACGCTGCTCGAAGAGGCCCCTTATTGGATCAATTACGATCTACCGCCACATCTGGTCGGCGTGGCCTTTCAAGGGCGTTATAGAGGCCAAACGCAGCGCTGGTTCGCGTTCCGCTTCGACGGGGACGAAAGCGAGATCCAGATCAACCCACCGCCCGGAGGCCACACCGCGGAATTTGACGCTTGGGAATGGAAGGACATGGCTGAACTGCCGGACCTGATCGTGCCGTTCAAGCGCTCGGTCTATCTGCAGGTGGTAGATGTGTTCGGCCATCTTGCCGGTAAGCCACTCGCGTAAGCTGTTGCGGCTGACTACCCTAATGCCCACAAAAGGGGAGACGGGTGTAGCGATGCAGGATCGCAGATAAGGAAAAGGCGGCCCCTTTGCAGGTGC
>NZ_DAMBUH010000006.1:21856-77084 GCF_032053605.1 Tianweitania sp. | reverse complement strand
GAGTGCGGATCAGATCGGCTGCCAGCCTGGCTCGACCTTGTCGGCCTCAGCGCGCCATTCATCGCCGTAATCAACATTCTGCCAGTCCTTGAACCAGGGGCCGCCATTGGTGAAGTGGACTGCGCCCGGCGTGCCGGTTTCCGGCTTCTCGTTCCAGCCTTCCAGCCAGTTCCAGCGTGTCAGAATCTCGCCGATCTCATCATCACCCGCCCATTGCATGCGGTGGAGGTAAGCGCCGCTTTCGCGGTTGATCCGTTCCGGTGTCAGCTGCTGGGTCGAAGGGTGTTCGCAGTTGAAGAGCATGAAGCTCGACCAGTTCTTGCGGGGATAATTGGTCTGCACCTTCCCATCCATCTTCACCGTCGCCTTGGGCGTGTAGTCGTGTTTCACGCAGGCCACCGCGAGCGAGGGATCGCGATGTTGCAGGATCTCGGCGATGTCATCGAGAAACAGAAAATCGCAATCGCAAAACAGCGCCCAGCCCTTGAAGCCGGCCATATAGGGCACGAAGAAGCGTGAATAGGTGAATTCGGTGGAAGCGAGCGGGTCGATGTCGCGGGTGTAAACACCCTGTTCCACTAGTTCATGTACCTTGATCGGGAAAACCCGCACCGGCACGCTGGCATGGTCCTTCAGCGTTTTCTCGGCGACGTCGTAAGCAATCGGCTCGCGCGAGTCCCAGCCGATGTAAATGTCCAGCGATTGATCCATGGTTTCCAAGCCCTCCAGTTAACCCGCACCACCCCGCAAGATGGAGGAACAGAAGGAAATGTCGAGCAAAACCATCATGGCCGCATAGGCCAGTTGTCGGAAATCGGCTGGTCGTCAGGCCATCATGGTCAAGCGGCCGTCGGCGATCTTCTTTTCCACCCAACCGCGCTCGTCCGACCAGGCATGACGCTTCCAACCTTCCCAGGAGAACCCACAAATCTGGACGTGGTGCTCGGGGTAATGGTGGAAGACGTGGCGCAGGCCGAGATAGCCAGTGCTGGGGAAGACCGTGCGCATCTGCTCACGCGGAATGCCGAGCTCGGCGCAGCCATCCTCGTAAAAAGACGGCGGCATGATCCGCACTTCCTTGCCGGCCATGCCAAAGGCTTCAACGGCCTGGATGGTCCAGTCCGCTTTGCGGCCGCGCAGGCTCGACAGCCAGTTCGGCCGGATCATGTAGGTGCGAATGGCGTAGGGGTGGTAAGGGAAAACGATCTCGCCGGCGTTCTGCACGATGGCAGAGCGGAAGTAACCGGGATCGCGCAACCGGCGCTGCATAGGCTTGCCGGAATTGCTGACCATCAGCATGTCGGTCTTGACGCCCGACAGGCCGATCGACTCTTTGGGTTCGTTGAAGCGCAGAACGAAGTCGGCGCTTTCGACCTCATCCGTCAGATCGCGCGGCAGCCGGCCATTGCCGACAACGACGACACGGCCGGTCATAGCCGTTCAGCCTCAGACTGCGTCGCCGAGAGCGGACAGGTGATGCAGGAATTCTTCGGCGCGGGTGCGGGCATGATCGTCCGGCGCGCTGCCAATATCGGCGCGTGCGCGCTCAACGCGGGCCGTGATGTCGGCCTTGTCTAGCGTGTTGATATGCGTGGCCGATTCGGCCAGAAGGGTGCAGGTATCCGGAAGAATATCCGCGAAGCCGCCATAAACGACGTAACGATCTTCCTTGCCGGAAACCGTCTTCACCGTCACGATGCCGGGCTTGATCGTGGTCATCACCGGCGAATGGTTCGCCATCACCGTCATCTCGCCTTCGGTGGCGGGAATGACGATCGATTCAACGCTTTCCGAAACGAGCAGGCGTTCCGGCGAAACGAGTTCGAACTTGTAGGGCTCGGCCATGACGTCTCACATATCAGCTGAAATGACCGGCGATGAACCTCGCCGGTCATGGGGTGCTTGGTTGATCAGGCTGCTTCGGCAGCGAGACGCTTGGCCTTTTCAACGGCCATGTCGATGGAGCCGACCATGTAGAAGGCGGCTTCCGGCAGATGGTCGTATTCGCCATCCACGAGGCCCTTGAAGGAGCGGATCGTGTCTTCGAGCGGAACCAGCTGGCCGGGTGAACCGGTGAACACTTCGGCCACGAAGAACGGCTGCGACAGGAAGCGCTCGATCTTGCGGGCGCGAGCGACCGTGACCTTATCTTCTTCCGACAGTTCGTCCATGCCCAAGATGGCGATGATGTCCTGCAGCGACTTGTAGCGCTGGAGGATTTCCTGAACGCGACGAGCGACCGTGTAGTGTTCTTCGCCGACGATGATCGGGTCGAGCATGCGCGAGGTCGAATCGAGCGGATCAACGGCCGGATAAATACCCTTTTCCGAGATTGCGCGGTTCAGAGTCGTGGTTGCGTCCAAGTGAGCGAAGGAGGCGGCCGGAGCCGGATCGGTCAAATCGTCGGCGGGCACGTAGATGGCCTGCACCGAGGTGATCGAACCCTTGGTGGTAGTGGTGATGCGTTCCTGCATCGCGCCCATGTCGGTTGCCAGCGTCGGCTGATAACCCACGGCGGACGGAATACGGCCGAGCAAAGCGGACACTTCCGAGCCAGCCTGCGTGAAGCGGAAGATATTGTCCACGAAGAACAGCACGTCCTGGCCCTGATCGCGGAAGTGCTCGGCGATCGTCAGACCGGTGAGAGCGACGCGGGCGCGGGCACCTGGCGGCTCGTTCATCTGGCCGAACACGAGGGCGCACTTGGAGCCTTCGGTCGAGCCGTTGTTCTCGTGCGGATCCTTGTTCACGCCGGACTCGATCATCTCATGGTAGAGATCGTTGCCTTCGCGGGTCCGCTCGCCGACGCCGGCGAACACGGAGTAACCACCATGCGCCTTTGCGACGTTGTTGATCAGCTCCTGGATTAGCACCGTCTTGCCGACGCCAGCGCCGCCGAACAGGCCGATCTTACCGCCGCGAGCGTAAGGAGCCAGGAGGTCGATGACCTTGATGCCGGTAACGAGGATCTGCGCCTCGGTCGACTGGTCGACGTAAGGCGGGGCTTCCTGGTGGATGGCGCGGCGCGATTCCGAAGGAACCGGACCAGCCTGGTCAACCGGCTCGCCGATGACGTTCAGGATGCGGCCAAGCGTGGCTTCGCCGACGGGAACCATGATCGGGGTGCCGGTGTCGCGCACGGCCTGACCACGAACCAGACCTTCGGAGGAGTCCATGGCGATGCAGCGCACAGCGTTTTCGCCGAGATGCTGCGCCACTTCGAGAACGAGGCGATTGCCGCCATTGTCGGTCTCGAGCGCGTTCAAAATTGCCGGAAGGTCGCCGCCGTCGAAGGCCACGTCCACCACGGCGCCGATGACCTGCGAGATGCGGCCGGTCTTGGCTTCTGCCATCGTATCTAACCCTTTTATCTAGGCTGCGGCGGCTTTCGCCTCCGAGCGATTGGTTTTTAGAGCGCTTCCGCGCCCGAAATAATCTCGATGAGTTCCTTGGTGATCTGCGCCTGACGCTGACGGTTGTAGGTAATCGTCAGACGGTTGATCATGTCACCGGCATTGCGCGTCGCATTGTCCATGGCGCTCATCTTGGCACCCATCTCACCAGCGACGTTTTCAAGCAACGCGCGGAAGATCTGGACGGAAATGTTGCGCGGGATGAGATCGTTGAGGATCTCAGCCGGATCCGGCTCATAGTCGTATACCGCGCCATTTGTGCCCGACACGGCGCCAGCCACAGCCGGCAGGCTCGCCGGGATGATCTGCTGCGCGGTCGGAACCTGGCTGATCACCGACTTGAACTCGGAATAGAACAGGGTGCAGACGTCGAACTCGCCGGCATTGAACATCTCGATGACGCGGCGGGCGATTGCTTCCGCATTGGTGAAGCCGATCTGCTTGACTTCGCGCAGTTCGACCTTCTCGATGATCAGCGAGGCGAACTCGCGGCGCAAAATGTCGTTGCCCTTCTTGCCGACGGTGAAGATCTTCACCGTCTTGCCTTCGGCGATCAGCTTGCGGGCATGATCCCTGGCAAAGCGCGCGATCTGGCTGTTGAAGGCGCCGGCCAAACCGCGGTCGGCGGTCGCAACGACCAGCAGATGCACGTCGCGCTTGCCAGTGCCCGTCATCAGGGCAGGGGCGTCGCCGCCATCGGCAACAGCCTGGCTGATATTGGCCAGAACGGCTGCCATGCGCGTGGAATAAGGCCGCGCGGCTTCCGCTGCTTCCTGGGCACGACGCAGCTTCGCCGCGGCGACCATCTGCATCGCCTTGGTGATCTTCTGCGTCGCCTTAACCGAAGCGATGCGGTTGCGAAGTTCTTTCAGGGAAGCCATGCGGCGGCTCTATCCTCGGGTCGGTTACGCGTAGGTCTTGGCATAAGCGTCGAGCGACGCCTTGAGATTGGCACGCGTCGCATCCGACAGCTGCTTCTCCTGGCGGATCGTCTCGAGAACGCTCTTGCCTTCGCTGCGCATGTAGGACAGCAGGCCCTGCTCGAACTTGCCGACCTGGTTCACAGGCAGCTTGTCGAGATAACCGTTGACGCCGGCATAGATCACCGCGACCTGCTCTTCCGTCTTCAGCGGCGAGAACTGCGGCTGCTTCAGGAGTTCGGTCAAGCGTGCACCGCGGTTGAGCAGGCGCTGCGTCGAGGCGTCGAGATCCGAGCCGAACTGCGCGAAGGCAGCCATCTCACGATACTGGGCAAGCTCGCCCTTGATAGAGCCGGCAACCTGCTTCATCGCCTTAATCTGGGCCGACGAACCGACGCGCGACACGGAAAGACCGACGTTCACGGCAGGGCGGATACCCTGGAAGAACAGGTTGGTCTCAAGGAAGATCTGGCCGTCGGTGATCGAGATCACGTTGGTGGGAATATAGGCCGACACGTCGTTGGCCTGCGTTTCGATAACCGGCAATGCCGTCAGCGAACCCTTGCCATTGTCGTCGTTCAGCTTTGCAGCGCGCTCGAGGAGACGCGAATGCAGGAAGAACACGTCGCCCGGGTAAGCTTCACGGCCTGGCGGACGGCGCAGCAGCAGCGACATCTGGCGATAAGCCACGGCCTGCTTGGAGAGATCGTCATAGGCGATCACGGCATGCATGGCGTTGTCGCGGAAGAATTCGCCCATGGCGCAGCCGGCGAACGGTGCCAGGAACTGCATCGGAGCCGGATCGGAGGCCGTTGCGGCAACCACGATCGAGTATTCCAGCGCGCCGCGCTCTTCCAGCGTCTTCACGAACTGAGCAACGGTGGAGCGCTTCTGACCAACGGCAACGTACACGCAGTACAGCTTCTGCGATTCGTCGTCGCCCTGATTGAGCGGCTTCTGGTTGAGGAAGGTATCCAGGATGATGGCGGTCTTGCCGGTCTGGCGATCGCCGATCACCAGCTCGCGCTGGCCACGGCCGATCGGGATCAGCGCGTCGATGGCCTTGAGGCCGGTAGACATCGGCTCATGCACGGACTTGCGCGGGATGATGCCGGGAGCCTTGACGTCGACGCGGCGACGCTCGTCGGACACGATCGGGCCCTTGCCGTCGATCGGGTTACCCAGGGCGTCGACAACGCGGCCGAGCAGCCCACGGCCAACCGGCACGTCCACGATCGCGCCGGTGCGCTTGACGGTGTCGCCTTCCTTGATGTCGCGGTCGGCGCCGAAAATAACCACGCCGACATTGTCGCTTTCGAGGTTCAGCGCCATGCCGCGGATGCCGCCCGGGAACTCGACCATTTCGCCCGCCTGGACGTTGTCGAGACCGTAGACGCGGGCAATGCCGTCACCAACGGAAAGAACCGAACCAACTTCAGAAACCTCGGCCTCGCGACCGAAGTTCTTGATCTGGTCCTTCAGAATTGCGGAAATTTCCGCGGCGCGGATATCCATCAGCCGACCTCTTTCAGTGCGAGCTTAAGCGAAGCGAGTTTCGTTTTGAGCGACGTGTCGATCTGGCGTGAGCCCATCTTGACGACGAGGCCGCCGAGAAGGGTCGGATCAACAGTCACGTTGATTGATACGTCCTTGTTGGCAATGCTTTTCAGCGCAGCCTTCAATTCGGATTCCTGGGTTTCCGTCAGCGCATGCGCCGTGGTCACCTCGGCCGTTGCTTCGCCGCGATGATCGGCAGCGATTCGGCGGAATGCCTGGATCATGCCGGGAACAGCAAACAAACGGCGGTTCTGAGCGACAACCTGCAGGAAATTGGCGACCAGACCGGTGATGCCAGCCTGTTTCAGCACGGCGGCGAGCGCCTTTTCCTGATCTTCAGCGGAAAAAACCGGGCTCTTGATGAGGCGGGTCAGATCCTCGCTCTCATGAAGCAGAGCCTCGAAACGGGTAAGATCAGCCTCAACAGCGGGGATGCTGTTTGTTTCGCGCGCGAGGTCGAACAATGATCCCGCGTAGCGGTCGGCAACACCAGCGATCAGCGAAGTGGATTGAGCCACGTTACGTCTTTTCTCTCTGCCTTGAGGGCCGCAGGGTTAAGGACCGCAGATTGTGGCGCGAGCACTTGGACTCTGGCTTAAATCTTTGACCTTGTGTGCAAATCAGGCTGAAGCAAGCGGCTTTGCCACCCCCTCCGGCCAAAAGTCGATTGCCGTCTAGCACAGGCAAAACGGTGCCGCAACATAGCGGACGGCCACGATTTGAACAGATTTGTCGCAGCGGACCGAAGCGTTCCTTCGATCAGGCGATGAATCCCAGCGCGAAGGCCAGCGCCAGTCCGGCCAGAGCGCATTCCAGCACGAGGCGCATCCAGTTGAAGGGCGTGCTTGCCTTGTCGGAGAGGATCGAAACGAGGCGGCCGAACGCGGTGAAAGCCCAGGAAAACCCCAGCGCCAGATAGACCCAGAACTGGCCGGTAAGCAGGCAGCAGAGCCCAACGCCGAGATAAAAGCCGGCCATGGTCGCGCGGCCTTCGCTAATCGCCTCGGGATGACCGGGAAGCGGAGCAATGCGCAGGATGCGGAACGACAAGGCGGGCGCGATCAGCAAAGCCAAGCCAAACAAAACCGTGATCGCGGCGGATGTGAAAGCCAGCCACTCGCCATTCGTGATCGGCCAGGGAAATGCGAGGTTCATGCGGATCCTGCGAATCGCTCAGTTTGGCTGTTCTAGCGCGAGACGGCCTGCCTTTGCATCACCGCAGCTGAAGCATCGCATTTACAGGAAACTCTGCGGGTCGATGTCGACCTGGACCCGCAGCGATCCACGCGGCTTGGGGCCGGTGGCGAGCAGGGTGCGGATGTAGGTCTGGATGTCGGCCTTGCGTTCGCCCTGGATCAGCAGGCGGAAACGATGGCGGCCGGCGATGAGGGCGAGCGGGGCTTCGGCGGGACCGAGAATGTCGATGAAGTCGGACTCCGGTGCTGCGCGGCGCAGAGCGCGGGCATGGGTTTCGGCTTCGGCCTTGGTTTCGCCGCTGACGATGATGGCGGCAAGGCGTCCGAAGGGGGGAAGGTGTCCGCGGCGGCGTTCGGCAATTTCCTGCGCGTAAAAGGCGTCCGAATTCCCTGAGACCAGCGCACGCATGACGGGATGATCGGGCTGGTAGGTCTGGATCAGGCCCCGGCTCGCCTTGCCGGTGCGGCCAGCACGGCCCGTGACCTGGCTAAGCAGCTGGAAGGTTCGCTCGGCGGCGCGCGGGTCGCCGTTGGCAAGACCGAGGTCGCCGTCCACGACGCCGACCATCGTCATGTTGGGGAAGTTGTGCCCCTTGGCGACGAGCTGCGTGCCGATCACGATATCGGCTTCGCCCTTGGCGATGGCTTCCAGTTCCAGCCTCAGCCGCTTGGTGCCGCCCAGCATGTCGGACGACAGCACGATGGTGCGCGCCTCGGGGAAGGCCGCGTCCACTTCCTCGGCGATCCGCTCCACGCCCGGTCCGCAGGCGACGAGATGATCCAGCGTGCCGCATTCCGGACAGGCTTCGGGCTTGGGTTCATGATGGCCGCAATGATGGCAGATCAGCTGGCCGCGGAAGCGATGCTCCACCAACCAACTCGAGCATTGCGGGCATTGGAAACGGTGACCGCACACGCGGCAGAGCGTCAGCGGGGCGTAGCCGCGCCGGTTGAGGAACAGCAGCGCCTGTTCGCCGCGCTCGACGCTGTCGCGCATTGCGTCAACCAGAGCCGGCGACAGGAAGTTGCCGCGCGCCGGCGGGGAACGCCGCATGTCCACGGCCCGAATTGATGGAAGGGCGGCTTCGGCATAGCGGGCGGGCAGGGAAACGAGACCGTAGCGCCCGCTGGTTGCGTTAACGCGGCTTTCCACCGACGGTGTCGCGGATGCCAGCACCACCGGGAAGCCGCCAAGCTGGCCCTGCACTACCGCCATGTCGCGCGCATTATAGAAGACACGGTCTTCCTGCTTGTAGGCGGGGTCGTGTTCTTCATCGACCACGATCAGGCCGAGTTCCTTGAAAGGCAGGAACAGGGCGGAGCGTGCGCCGGCCACGACCCGCACGCGGCCCTCGGCTAACTGGCGCCAAACCCGCTCGCGCATGCGCGGGGCGAGATCGGAATGCCATTCGGCAGGCTTGGCCCCGAAGCGATCATGGAAGCGGTCGAGGAAGGCCTGAGTCAGCGCGATTTCCGGCACGAGAACCAGCACCTGACGGCCCTCCTTGAGGGCTGCCGCGATCGCTTCGAAATAGACTTCCGTCTTGCCGGAGCCGGTGACGCCATCGATCAGCGACACGGAAAAGGCGTCATCGGTGATGCGAAGGCGCAGGGCTTCGGCTGCCTCGGCTTGGCCGTCGCTCAGCGTCGGCGCGGCATAATCCGGATCGGGCTCGGCGACGACGGGCCTCGCGGGGATCTGCACCTTTTCGAACACGCCTTGCGCCGCCAGCCCATCCACAACGGTCATCGACACGCCGGCCGCATGGGCCAGGCCGGAGCGTGTCCAGGCGAGGTCGCTGCCGTGTTCTTCCACGATGGACAGGACCCGGGTGCGTGCCGGCGTCATGCGGTCGGGATGGCGGTTGGTCAGCACCAGACCGTCAATATCAGGCTCGGGATCGAAGGCGGTTGGCACGCGAAGGATCATGCGCGGGACCATGCCGGGTGCGGCCAGCGTGTAGCCCGCGACCCATTCCACGAAGCGGCGCATGCGCTCCGTGACAGGCGGGCAATCGAACACTTCCGAAATCGGGCGCAGCTTGCGCGCATCCACCGAGCCGCCTTCGCCATCCCAGACGATCCCCGCGACTTCACGCGGTCCAAGCGGGACGCGCACGATCGAGCCCGGCACGACCTGCATGCCGGGTGGAACCTGATAGGAATAGGGAGCTTCGGCAGGCATCGGCAAGAGAACCGGCACCACGCGAACCCCAAGCGAATCTTGCGTCATTGCGCGTGACCTTGCCGCTTTCTTGCGCTAGAGCAAGCCCCATACAAAAGCGGGCCAATCGACCCGCGCCACGCCCGCTTCCACCGTGGGCAAACATGCCAAGGAGACGGTTATGAAGTTTTTCGTCGATACCGCTGACGTCAAGGACATCCGCGAGCTGAACGATCTCGGTCTGCTCGACGGCGTTACCACCAATCCGTCGCTGATCCTGAAGTCCGGCGGCTCGATCGCCGAAGTCACCAAGGAAATCTGCTCCATCGTCGAAGGCCCGGTTTCAGCCGAGGTTGTGGCGATCGAGTATGACGAGATGATGCGCGAAGCCGACTTCCTGTCGAAGATCGCCGACAATGTCTGCATCAAGCTGCCGCTGACCCTGCCCGGCCTCAAGGCCTGCCGTGCCATCACCGGTGACGGCCGCCTCGTCAATGTCACGCTCTGCTTCTCGGCCAACCAGGCGCTGCTCGCCGCCAAGGCGGGTGCTACCTTCATCTCGCCCTTTATCGGCCGCGTCGACGACATGGGTCTGGATGGTATGGAGCTGATCCAGGAAATCCGCCAAATCTACGACAACTACGATTACAGCACGGAAATCCTTGCGGCCTCGATCCGCACCGTGAACCACGTCAAGCAGGCCGCGCTGATCGGCGCCGACGTCATCACCGCACCGCCCGCCACGCTCAAGGCCCTGGTAAAGCATCCGCTCACCGATAAGGGTCTCGAGACCTTCCTGGCCGACTGGGCCAAGACCGGCCAGAAGATCGGCTGATTTTTTGGCATCGTGAAATGAGAAAGGCCCGGGCGGCGACGCTTCGGGCCTTTTCTTTGTGGGGTGCCTGCTTAGCCGAATGTCGCGGCGGGGTTGGTCTTCAGCGTGTCGACCGTAAAGGTCTGGAGCCGTGCGGTCAGTTCGGCCGGGTCGCCGTCGAGCTGGTCGGGTTCAATTGCCTTGCCGACATGGAAGGTGAATTTCATGCCCTTCTTGTTCAGCAGCTCGCGGAACAGCGTCATGTCGCGCAGTTCGGTGGAATGCTTGGACAGGAAGTAGAACAAGCCGGAATTGCGGGCTGAAATGTTCACCGGCACGACGGGAAACTTGTAGCGACGTGCCAAGGCGACAAACGACGTTTGCCACGGACGTTCGGTCAGCTTGCCCTCATTCCAGTAGGCAATGCGGCCGGCTGGAAACAGCACAATGGCGCGCTTTTCCTGAAAGGCGCGCGCCGTCAGTTCCAGCGTTTCGCGGCTCTTGGCATGGCTCTTCTCGCCGGCGCGCCATTCCACGGGAATGATCACGTCGCGAAACTGCGGCGCAACGCGCTGCGCATCGCGATTGGCGAAGATGGCGATGTCCTTGCGCACCTTGTTGACGAGATCGAATGCCGCAATCCCGTCTGCGATGCCGGTTGGGTGGCTTGGCGCCAGGATCACGCCGCCGGTCGCCGGGATGTTTTCCAACCCGGTGATCGTGAGATCGAGCTGCAGCACCTTGCTGATGAAGTCGAGCGCGTCCCAGCCCGGCAGCGGCGCGATGCGGTCGGCCATACGCACGGCCTGATGATAATGCATCAACCGGAACAGAAGCGGCTTGGCGATGGGCCAAAGGGGGTGGCGTGACAGGTTGGTCGTGCGCTCATCGATCAGGCGATCGATGATATGCCGTTCATCCGCCGGAAAGAGTTCCGCCGGAAAACTGCCGACCCCGGTCGTGACCGAAGGTCTCACTGTCATGACACCGTGCCCCATGACCTGTTGTTTGGACAGCGAGCATGACGCGCGGATGACGCGGGCGCCACAACTTTCTGGTCGGTCTGAAGCCGGCAAGTCTTAGTTCGCAATAGACCCTCGAGTCTGGTTGCCGGGCCGCGGCGTGACCTCGGCGATCGGGGCCGAAACGCTGGACTTGGCGCCGAAGCCTGCTGGCTGCGACAGGTCCTGCGCGATAGCCAGACGAAGCAGTTCGGCGAGTTCGCGACCCGCACGCTCCTGCGCATCGCGCTCTGCACGCAAAGCGGAAAACTGCTGGCGCGGCACGTCGAAGGAGGACACGACCTGGCGGCTGCCGGTGCGAATCACCTGGCCGGTCGTGGTGTCGGTAATGTCATAGGCGCCACGCATGGTGACGGCACCCGCGGTCGGCTCGTCCTCGCTGGTGCGCTGGACGTAAGCAGCCGAGGATGTTTCCGACGTGACGTTGAGGCCCACGGAATAGCGTGTGGTTGCTTGTGGTTTTGCACCGCCGTTCAACAGGAACACCAACTGGTTGCGCACGATCTGCGCCGGACGGCTGCCGACAGCCTTGACGCTGATCGAGGACAAGGGCGTCACATCGCCGGTTGCCCCGCTGACCAGCGTTCCGCCGCTGCCGTAAAGCGGGCGGGCCTGACAGCCGGCGGCAAGGCCGAGCAGTCCTGCTGCAACAACGAGAAGGGCGGGGCGCAGGAACCGAACCGCGCCAGAGTTACGAACGTCAACCAACGACATTCACGATCCTTTGCGGCACCACGATAATCTTCTTGGGCTGGCGGCCTTCGAGCGCAGCCTGGACGAAGTCCAGCGCCAGCACGGCGGCTTCCACGGCAGATTGGTCAGCGTCGCGGGCAATTGTCAAATCACCACGCTTCTTGCCGTTGATCTGGATCGGCAAGGTGACCTCGTTGTCCAGGAGGAAGGACGGATCGAAATCCGGCCAGGCACGCGCTGCAACCATCTCGGTGCCGCCGATTTCCGCCCAGCATTCTTCCGCTAGATGCGGCATCATCGGCGCGATCATGGCGATCAGGAAGTCGACCGCCTGGCGCAGGGCCGGGCTGGCTGTTCCGGTCGATGCGGCTTCGGTCAGCGGCGCATGCAAGGCGTTGACGAGTTCGTAGATGCGGGCAACTGCCTTGTTGAAGGCGAGCTTCTCGATGTCTTCGCCGACATGCTTCAGCGTGCGATGCGCGATCTTGGCAACAGCCTGATCGCTGGCCGCCGTGCCCTGCGGCGCCTTCAGCCCGTCAGCAGCTTCCGCGATCAAACGCCAGATGCGCTGCACGAAGCGGTGCGAGGCATCCGCTCCCGCTTCCGTCCAGATCACGTCGCGCTCGGGCGGCGAATCGCTGATCATGAACAAGCGGGCGGTATCGGCGCCGTAGCTGTCGATGATGTCGTCGGGATCGACCACATTCTTCTTCGACTTCGACATCTTTTCGATTGAGCCGATCTCGATCGGCGAGCCATCGGATAGAAGCGTCGCCGTGCGCTTCCCGCCGACATCCGAAATCTTGATCTCGGCCGGCGTCACCCATCCATTCGGACCCTTATAGGTCTCGTGAACCACCATGCCTTGCGTGAACAGGCCCTTGAAGGGCTCGGCCAGATCGACATGGCCGGTGTCGCGCATGGCGCGGGTGAAGAAGCGCGAATACAGCAGATGCAAAATCGCGTGCTCGATGCCGCCGATGTACTGGTCGACGGGCATCCATTCATTGGCTGCCTTGCGATCGGTCGGCTCGTTTTCCCAGGGTGCCGTGAAGCGCGTAAAATACCAGGACGAGTCCACGAACGTGTCCATCGTATCGGTTTCACGTCGCGCCTGGCCACCGCAGGATGGGCACTTCACGTGTTTCCAGGTGGGGTGACGGTCGAGCGGGTTGCCGGGCGTCTCGAAATCCACGTCGTCCGGCAGCTTCACCGGCAGATCGGCCTTCGGCACGGCAACGATGCCGCAGGCGTCGCAATGGATCATGGGGATTGGGCAGCCCCAATAGCGCTGGCGCGAAATGCCCCAGTCGCGCAAACGGAACTGTGTTTCGCGCTTGCCCCAGCCGTCCTTCTCGAAGATGGCGAGCGAGCGCGACATGGCTTCATAGGCCGTCTGCGTGCAGGGCTCGCCGACCCATTGCACATAGCGCACGGGTTGCGTCTTCAGCGGCACGAAGGCGGTGTTTCCGACGCGCTCGTCGCTGTCCAGCGGCAGGAAGACGTCGATCACCGGCAGATCGTACTTGCGGGCGAAGTCGAGATCGCGCTGGTCATGCGCGGGGCAGCCGATGATGGCGCCCGTGCCGTAATCCATCAGCACGAAATTGGCGATGAAGAGCGGCAGCGTCCAGCTGGGATCAGCGGGATGCGTGACCTTGATGCCGGTGTCCAGCCCGAGCTTCTCTGCCGTCTCGATCTCAGCCGCCGAGGTGCCAATGCGGCGGCATTGCTCGTTGAACGCCGCGACCTCCGGGTTGTTTTCAGCAAGCTTCTTGGCCAGCGGATGGTCGGCCGCGATCGCCGCAAAGGTCGGCCCGTACATGGTGTCCGGGCGTGTGGTGAAGACGGGCAGCGTGTCGAAACCATCCGGTGCGTCGACCAGGCCGAAGGCGAAGGACAGGCCTTCCGACTTGCCGATCCAGTTGGCCTGCATGGTGCGGACCTTTTCCGGCCACTGGTCGAGGCCGTCCAGGGAGTCCAGCAGGTCCTGCGCGTAATCGGTGATCTTGAACACCCATTGCGCCAGCTCGCGCTGTTCGACCTCGGCACCCGATCGCCAGCCACGACCGTCGATCACTTGTTCGTTGGCGAGCACTGTCTGGTCGACCGGATCCCAGTTGACCTTGGACACTTTGCGGCCAACCAGGCCCTTGGCCTGGAAGTCGATGAACAGCATCTGCTGGCGATGGTAATAATCGACATCGCAGGTGGCGAATTCGCGCGACCAGTCGAGCGACAAGCCCATCGACTTCAACTGCGTGCGCATCGCCGCGATGTTCTGGTAGGTCCAGTCCTTGGGATGGACCTTGTTCTGCATGGCCGCATTCTCCGCCGGCATGCCGAAGGCGTCCCAGCCCATCGGGTGCAGGACGTTGAAGCCCTTGGCCTTGCGGTAGCGCGCCAAAACGTCGCCCAGCGTATAATTGCGGACGTGGCCCATATGGATGCGCCCCGACGGATAGGGGAACATCTCCAGCACGTAATATTTCGGGCGTGGATCGTCGTTCTTCGTCTCGAACAGCTTTGCGGAATCCCAGGCTTCGCGCCATTTGGGCTCGGCGGCACGGGGATTATAGCGTTCGACGGGCATGGGACGGGTCACTTTCACAATCGCGCGGCATCAATAAGGTGCCAGGCAAGGTTTGCAAGCCATTCTTAGTGCGGCGCGATTGCGAAGGGCCGTCGGCGCCTCAGGCGCCGGCAGCGTGCAGGAACTGGAAGTGCCGGTCATATTGCGACAGCACGTCCTGGATCAGTTCTTCCTTGGAGAAGCCCATCACGTCATAATCCTGGCTGCCTTCGGCCAGGAACACCTCGGCGCGATAGTAATGATCCGCCTCGTGCCTGCGCCGTGCCGCACTTTCGATGAAGCTGTAGCTCGGCAGATCGTAGCGGCGCATGCGGATGCCATAGCCGAAAGCTTCGGGTGCGTCTGGCGCCACCCTCAGGCGGATGCGATCGTCCCGCACATCCACGTCAGCAAGGAGGTCGCGCTTGCGTAACTCTTCGGCCACATCTTCCAGCGCCGGGCGCGCCGTTTCATCCATGAAGCGGGTGACCTCGCTGCGGCTCGGATGATTGAGGATGCCCTGCAGCTGGCGCTGCCAGTTGCGCGTGGCGCGCGGCCGCAAGGTCTGGGTCAGCGCGTTCTGGCGAATGCCTTCGCGTGCCAAACCCTTCCACAAGCCGTAACACATGATGAGCATCACGAAGGTGAAAGGCAGGGCGCCGGCGATCGAAGCGGTTTGCAGGGCATCGAGGCCGCCCGCCCACAACAGTACCATGGCGATGACGCCCGACAGGATCGCCCAGAATACGCGCCGGGCGGTCGGGCCGTCCTCACGACCGCCCGAGGTGATCGTATCGATCACCAGTGCAGAAGAATCCGCGCCTGTGACGAAGAAGAACACGATCAGGAACATGGCGAACCAGGAGACATAAACGCCAAGCGGGAACTGCTCGAGGAATACGAACAAAGCGAGCGTGACATCTTGCGAAACCGCATCGGTGACGGCACGCGTTGCGCCGGTGAGATGCATGCCCAAAGCGGTATCGCCGAAAACGGTCATCCAGGCGAAGCTGAAGCCGGTGGGAACCAAGAGAACACCCAGCACGAACTGGCGGATGGTGCGGCCACGCGAGATGCGGGCGATGAACATGCCGACAAAGGGGGACCAGGCGATCCACCAGCCCCAATAGAAGAGGGTCCAGCTGCCGAGCCATGCGCCCGGGCCATCATCCGGCGCATAGGCATACATATAGAAGGTACGCGAAACGAACTGGTCGAGATAAGCGCCAAAATTCTGCACGAAAGCGCGCATCAGGAAGGCGGTCGGACCCATCACGAACACGAAGGCCATCAACGCAATGGCCATGATCATGTTCAGATTCGACAGGAACTTGATGCCCTTGTCGAGACCGGTCGCAACCGACACCGTCGCCATGCCGGTTATGACGACGATCAGCGGCAATTGCACCCAGAAGCTCGTCGGCCAGCCCAGCACATGGCTGAAGCCTGCATTGATCTGCAGCACGCCCAACCCGAGCGATGTCGCCACGCCGAAGATGGTGCCGATCACCGCAAAGATGTCGACCGCATTGCCGATCGGCCCGTAGATGCGCTCGCCGATGATCGGATAAAGGGCCGAGCGCATCGTCAACGGCAAACCGTGGCGGAAGCTGAAATAAGCGAGGCTCAGGCCGATCACGGCATAAACGGCCCAGGCATGCAGACCCCAATGAAAGTAGCTGATCTCCATGGCGGTGCGGGCTGCCGCGATCGTTTCGGGATCACCGACCGGCGGCTTGGCGAAGTGGGTGACAGGTTCTGCCACGCCGAAGAACACAAGGCCAATGCCCATGCCGGCGGCGAACAGCATCGAGAACCAGGCGCCGTAGCTATAATCGGGTTCGGAATGGTTCGGGCCGAGCTTGATGCGTCCGAAACTGGAGACGGCCAGGAACAATGTGAAAAGCAGGAAGATCGCGACCGAAAGGAGATAAACCCAGCCAAGCTCCGAGACGATCCAGGATTGCACCGCCTTGAACAAAGCGGCAGAGCCCTCCGGAGAAAGGACGCCGGCAAGCACAAAAGCCAGCGTGATACCCACCGAGCCGAAGAAAACAGATCGATTGACGCCCTCGGTCAATCCGACGGGTTTGGCTGCGGGCGGGTCTAGGTGATCGGTCAACGGAACATGGTCTCCTGAGGGCGGATTTTGGGCGCGACCGTGTCACCCACCGGGTGGGCAAGTGGGGCGATCTGCGTCACCGACAAGTCAAAAACCGGCCTCTCGCTTGACGAGGCGCGCTGTTCGGCTCCAAACGGCAAGCCATAGATCTCAGGAGAATGCAGCCATGTCGGACGCAGTCGACAACCTCAACCAAGTCCGGTCCCGGATCGCGGATGCCGAGCGCCAGGCGCAGCGTCCGGCTGGTTCGGCTGTGCTTGTCGCGGTGTCCAAGACCTTCGATGGCGACGCGATCCGGCCGGTTCTGGACGCCGGACAGCGCATCTTCGGTGAGAACAAGGTACAGGAAGCGCAAGGCAAATGGCCGGCGCTGAAGGCCGACTTTGCCGATGTCGTCTTGCACCTGATCGGACCACTGCAATCCAACAAGGCGAAGGATGCCGTTGCGCTGTTCGACGTGATTGAAACGGTGGATCGCGAGAAGATCGCGGCCGAACTTTCCCGCGAGATGGCCAAGCAAAACCGGCAGATCCGGCTTTATGTGCAGGTGAATACGGGATCCGAGCCGCAAAAAGCGGGCATTGAGCCGACTGAAGCGGTGGCTTTCGTGACCCGCTGCCGCGATGTGCACGGCCTGGCGATCGAAGGCCTGATGTGCATTCCACCGGCCGACGAGAACCCCGGACCCCATTTCGCGCTGCTGGAAAAGCTCGCGCGAGAAGCGGGGGTGGAGAAGCTTTCGATGGGGATGTCGGGGGATTACGAGACGGCGGTTGCGTTTGGTGCGACGTCAGTGCGGGTGGGGTCGGCGATTTTTGGGGCGCGGTGAAGGAGGGGAGTAGGGGAGTAGGGGAGTAGGGGAGTAGGGGAGTAGGGGAGTAGGGTGCGTCCTTCGAGGCTCGCCTGCCGAACTTGGCTCGACACCTTCTAGCCCATGCGGGCTCGCGCATCAGGAAGAGGAGCGTTGTGGCTGATGTGGGGAGCGCTGAGCACTTGTATCCGCGCCTGTGAAGCTTTGGCGCAGCTTCATGTGGACCATTGTCCCCGCCCATCCGCTTCGTCATCCTCGGGCTTGACTCGAGGATCCATGCCGTGTCTCCTCCGCGCTTTAACCGCTCCGATAATTTCGGTCCTGCGTGTTGAGCGTCGGGCTAGGACACCGTGACGACTGTTCAGGCATGGATCCTCGGATCAAGTCCGAGGATGACGAAGTCCGACCGGCCTCGTCCGGGCCGACGGTGCTCGCCTGACGATGGAGCAGGCACGACGGCTCTTATCTTGAGGTGCGAGCGTGGCGAGCCTCGAAGGACGCACGTTTTCACCGCCACCAAGATGATTCACGTGAAAAGGGCCGGCGAACCGGCCCTTTTGTGGCTGCTAAACGGCTTTACTCGCCGGCGGCGACGATCTTGCCGGCTTCCCACTTGAAGAGGGAGAAGCTGGGGGAGGACAGGTCGCCGGTCTCGCCATAGGTGAGATCGCCGATGGCGGTTTTGATGGGCTGGCCGTCCTTGAGGGCGGTGGAAACGGCCGCGCTGTCGTCGGCGCCGGCCTTTTCGATACCGGCTTTCAGCACTTCCACGGCGGCGTAGGCGTTCAGCGTGAAGGCTTCGGCCGGGATGTTCTTGTCCTGCAGCGCCTTGATTGCGTCAGCGGAAGCCGGGTTCTTGGAGGCGTCGCTGGCATTGGTGAAGAGCGTGCCGGCGGCGGCTTCGTTGCCGATGGACCAGAACTCGGTGTTGGACAGGCCTTCGCCGCCGATGATCGTGGCGTTGACGCCGGCGTCCTTCAGCTGGCGGGCGAGCAGGCCGCCTTCCGGATGGTAGCCGCCGAAATAAATGACATCGACATTCTCGGCCTTGAGGCGCGAGGTCAACGCAGAGAAGTCCTTTTCGCCGGGGGTCAGCGAGTTATAGAACACTTCCGTCACGCCGCCCTTGTTGATGCCGGCCTTGAAGGCATCGGCGAGGCCTTTGCCATAGGTGCCGTTGTCATGGACGATGCCGATGCGCTTGTCCTTGAGGCTCTTCAAGACATAATCGGCGGCAACGCCCGCCTGCTGGTCGTCACGGCCGCAGGTGCGCAGCACGTTGGTGAGGCCACGGCTCGTCAGTTCCGGCGAGGTCGCGGTCGGGGTGACCATCAGAACGCCGTTTTCCGCAAACACGTCGGACGCGGCCATGGCGACGCCGGATGTGACCGGGCCGACCACGAACTTGATGCCATCGGCAACCAGCTTGTTGGCAGCCGACACGCCCTGCGTCGGATCGCCGGCATCGTCGGCCAGCGTCAGCACGAGCTTTTCGCCCTTGATGCCGCCGGCGGCGTTGATCACGGCAACGGCGGTTTCCGCGCCATTCTTCACCTGTGCGCCATAAGCGGCGACAGGACCGGTCAGCGGCGCGATCAGGCCGACGGTGATGTCGGCTTGAGCAGCGGAGTTAAAGGCGAGGGATGCGGCAAAAGCCGCGCTTGCGAGAAGTATCTTGCGCATTTCCTGCTCCAATTCGGCTTCTTGCCATCGAAAACAGGTCGTTTCCGACAGGAACCATCATGGCTAAGACAAGGAGGCTTCCAACGCAATCGACCAAGCCGTGATCTTGGCTCTACCAGTCTGAAAGTTTCGGATGTGGTTGCGGGGAGCGTCCTGCGTTCCATCTATCCCCTCGTCTTCCTCCCTTCACAGGCAAGCCCGATCATCGGGCAGGGATGACCAAGGAGATCCCCTCATGAAGTATAGTCAGCTTGGCCGCACCGGCCTGTTTGTTTCTGAAATCTGCCTGGGCACCATGACCTTCGGCGAAGCCAGCGAAGGCCAGTGGGGCAAGATCGCCAGCCTCGGCCAGGACGGCGCAAACGAAATCGTGGAGCGGGCGCTGGCCGCCGGCGTCAACTTCATCGACACCGCCAATGTCTATTCGTTCGGCGAATCCGAGCGAATTCTGGGACAAGCGCTGCTTGACCTCGACGTGCCACGCGACGAAGTGGTGATCGCCACCAAGGTGCATGGCCGGATGGGCGACAAGCCAAACCAGCAGGGCTCTTCGCGCGGCCACATCATGGATTCCATCGAGCAAAGCTTGGAGAACCTCCAGCTCGATTATGTCGATCTCTACCAGCTGCACGGCACCGACACGGTGACGCCGATCGACGAAACGCTGCGGGCGCTGGACGATCTCGTGTCGAGCGGGCTCGTGCGCTATGTCGGCGTTTCGAACTGGCAGGCGTGGCGGATTGCCAAGGCGCTCGGCGTTTCGGAACGTCGCGACATCGCCCGCTTCGAAACGGTACAAGCCTATTACTCCATTGCTGGCCGGGACCTCGAACGCGAGATCGTGCCGCTGATGGCGGAAGAAAAGCTCGGCCTCATGGTGTGGTCTCCGCTGGCCGGCGGTTTGCTGTCGGGCAAATACGGCCCGGGCGCGCCGAACGAAGGGGAAGGCCGTCGCAAGAATTTCGACTTCCCGCCGGTGAACACCGACAAGGCCTGGCCGATCGTCGCCGCCATGCGCGAGGTGGCGAGCAAGCACGGCTCGGACGTCGCGACCGTGGCGCTGGCCTATATTCTCGCCAAGCCGTTCGTGATGAGCGTGATCATCGGTGCAAGCCGCATGGATCAGCTTGAGCAGAACCTTGCCGCCGTGGACCTGCAGCTCGATGCCGACGATCTCGGCAAGCTCGACGAGATCAGCAAGCTGGCGCCGGAATATCCGGGCTGGATGTTGGAACGGCAGGGTGCCGGACGCCGTCCTGCGCCGTTCAAGCCGGAAAGCTGATCGATCGCTCAGATGGAAGCGCGGCTGCCGGCGGCGGCCGCGCTTTTGTTTGCTGGCCCGATGCATCTTTGTTGCGGGCAGCTTGGCTGGGACCGCTGCAAAGGTCTAATGTCGCTGAGGCGGCAGGTTTGCTAGGAACGCACCAAGGAGGAGCGCCAAGCAAGGCGCTTGTTGAGGGAGGCATGATATGACCGAGAACCAGCTTCACGCCGTTCAGCCGGACTGGAAAGCGCGCGCGCTGATCGACGACGACACCTATCGCGCGTGGTACGAGGAAAGCGTGCGAGACCCCGAAACGTTCTGGGGCAAGCACGGCAAGCGGATCGACTGGTCCAAGCCTTTTACCAAGGTCAAGAACACCAGCTTCGACGATGATGTCGTGATCCGCTGGTTCGAAGATGGCGAAACCAATGTTTCGGTGAACTGCATCGACCGCCACCTGGAAAAGCGCGGCGATCAGGTCGCGATCATCTGGGAAGGCGACGATCCCAAGGATGATCGCAAGATCACCTATCGCGAACTGCATGATCAGGTTTGCCGGCTTGCCAATGTCCTGAAGGACAACGGTGTTGCGAAGGGCGACCGGGTCACGATCTATATGCCGATGATCCCCGAAGCGGCCTATGCGATGCTGGCCTGCGCGCGGATCGGCGCCGTTCATTCGATCGTGTTCGGCGGCTTTTCGCCGGATGCGCTGGCCGGCCGCATCGTCGGCTGCGAATCCACCTTTGTGATCACCGCGGACGAAGGTTTGCGCGGCGGCAAGAAGATCCCGCTGAAGGACAATACCGACAAGGCGATCGACATCGCGGCGCGCCAATATGTGATGGTCAACAAGGTGCTGGTGGTGAAGCGCACCGGCGGCACCGTCGGTTGGGCCGATAATCGCGACATCTGGTTTCACGAAGCGGTTGAAAAGGCCTCGCCGGATTGCCCGGCTGAAGCGATGAACGCGGAAGATCCGCTGTTCATCCTTTACACATCGGGTTCCACCGGCAAGCCGAAGGGCGTGCTGCACACAACCGGCGGCTATCTCGTTTATGCCTCGATGACGCATGAATACGTCTTCGATTACCATGACGGTGACGTTTATTGGTGCACGGCCGATGTGGGCTGGGTCACGGGCCACAGCTATATCGTCTACGGGCCGCTGGCGAATGGCGCGACGACGCTGATGTTCGAGGGCATCCCGAACTATCCCGACCAGTCCCGCTTCTGGCAGGTGATCGACAAGCATCAGGTCAACATCTTTTATACCGCGCCGACGGCGCTGCGCGCGCTGATGGGTGCGGGCGACCCCTATGTGACCTCGTCCTCACGCAAGTCCTTGAAGGTTCTGGGATCGGTGGGCGAGCCGATCAATCCCGAAGCCTGGGAATGGTATTACCGGGTGGTGGGCGACAGCCGCGTGCCGATCGTGGATACGTGGTGGCAGACGGAAACTGGTGGCATTCTCATTACGCCGCTGCCGGGCGCGACCGACCTCAAGCCTGGTTCGGCGACACGCCCCTTCTTCGGCGTGCAGCCGCAGCTCGTGGATGCGGAAGGCGGCGTGCTGGAAGGGGCTGCCGACGGCAATCTCTGCATCGTCGATTCCTGGCCGGGCCAGATGCGCACCGTTTATGGCGACCATGAGCGCTTCGTGCAGACCTACTTCTCGACCTATCCCGGCAAGTATTTTACCGGCGATGGCTGCCGCCGCGACGAGGACGGCTATTACTGGATCACCGGCCGCGTCGATGACGTGCTCAACGTTTCCGGCCACCGCATGGGTACGGCCGAAGTCGAGTCGGCGCTGGTGAGCCATGATAAGGTCTCGGAAGCAGCCGTCGTCGGTTATCCGCATGACGTGAAGGGGCAGGGTATCTACTGCTATGTCACGCTCATGAACGGTGTGGAGCCGACGGACGAGCTGCGCAAAGACCTCGTTGCGCATGTGCGGCGCGAGATCGGTGCCATCGCATCACCCGACAAGATCCAGTTCTCGCCGGGCCTGCCAAAAACCCGGTCGGGCAAGATCATGCGTCGTATTCTCAGAAAGATCGCCGAGGACGATTACGGCGCGCTCGGCGATACGTCGACGCTGGCCGATCCGGCAGTGGTGGACGATCTCGTCGCGAATCGCCAGAACAAGAAGGCGGCGGCGTAAACGGCATGGACCTCGGTTCGCTCCTGATCTTTGCCGGCGCGCTGTTCGTGGCGGCCGGCTCGCCGGGTCCCAGCATCGCGGCCCTTGTGGCGCGGGTGCTGACCGGCGGTATCAGGAGCGTGCTGCCGTTTCTTGCGGCCATGTGGGTGGGCGAAGCGATCTGGCTGTCGCTGGCCGTGTTCGGCCTCGCTTTCATTGCGCAAACGTTCCAGCTGGCGTTCACCATCATCAAGTGGGCGGGCGTTGCCTACCTTGCCTGGCTTGCTGGCAAGATGTGGACGGCGCCGGTGAAAGCGGAAGGCGATGCCTTGCCGAGAGCCGACGCGCCCTGGCGGATGTTTGCGACAGGTCTAGCGGTGACGCTCGGCAATCCCAAGATCATGATGTTCTATCTGGCGCTATTGCCGACCATCATCGATCTCGGCCGCGTTTCTCTTGTGGGCTGGGCGGAACTGACGGCCACGATGGTGATCGTGCTGATGGCGATCGACATCGGCTGGGCGGTCGCGGCATCGCAAGCCCGACGCTTCCTGCGCAGCCCGTCTGCCATGCGCATTGCCAATCGTTTGAGCGCGACCGCGATGGCGGGCGCTGCGGCGGCAATTGCGTCGCGCTGAGCCGCGCCGTCATAACTGCATCATCCTTATCGCGCACTTTCCCTTTGCAGATGGTCGATAAACGGCCTTGATCTGCTAGATAGACCTGCAAAGCAGATGTCTGGAGGAAATCGTGGACAGCGCAAGCCGAACTTCGCCTCAGGATCCCACCGGTCCGAGCTTTGCCAAGCGTCTCTTTGAACGCGCGCCTGCGGGGGATCTGGCGCGCTATGATGCGGCGACCCTGGAGGCGGCGGCTGCGTTTGCGAAAGCAGCGCTAAGACAGCACCGGCGTGGCCAGAGCGTCGTTGCCTTCGATGCGCTTGCGGTGCCGAACAGCAAGACGCCGCTGACCGCGATCACCGTGATCAACGACAATATGCCCTTCCTGTTCGATTCGGTTGTCGGCGAGGTTGCCGCTGACACCGGCGAAGCGGTGCTGGTGGTGCATCCGATCTTCAATGTGCGGCATGGCCCCGATGATGCCTATGTCGAGATCATTTCCGGCGAGAGTGGGACCGAGACGGACCGCGTCAGCGTGATCCAGATCCACACGACGCAGCTGAGCAGCGCCGATGCCGAGCTCTTGAAGCAGCGCATTCTGTCCGTTCTCAAGCAGGTGCAGGATGCGGTTACCGGCTGGCAGCCTATGCTGGCGCGTTTGGACCAGGCGATCGCCGGCCTGCGCGATGCGCCGGCGCAACTGGCTAAGCCGGCCGTGGACGAAGCGGTGGCGTTCCTAGAATGGCTGCGCGACGAGAATTTCACCTTCCTGGGTATGCGCGACTTCCATTATCAGGGCGATGCCGCCGAGGGCGGGCTGGAACGCGTGGATGCGCCGGGCCTGGGCATCCTGTCTGATCCCGAGATGCGTGTTCTGCGCCGCGGCAGTGAGCCGGTTGTCACCACGCCGGAAATCCGCGCTTTCCTGCATGGGCCGGAGCCGCTGCTGGTCACCAAGGCCAATGCGAAGACATCCGTGCATCGCCGCGCTTATCTCGATTACATCGGGGTCAAGACCTTCGGCGCCGATGGCAGTTTGCAGGGCGAGCTGCGCATTGTGGGTCTGTTCACCTCCACCGCCTACACACGTTCGGTGATGACCATCCCCTATCTGCGCTCCAAGGCGAAGACGGTGATCGGCGAACTCGGCTTCGATCCGGGCGATCACAGCGGCAAGGCGCTGATCAACGTGCTGGAAAGCTATCCGCGCGACGAGTTGTTCCAGATCGAGGTTCCGGTTCTGCGTGACCATGCCGAAGCGATCCTGGCGCTGGGCGAGCGGCCGCGCGTGCGGGTGCTGACGCGGGCCGACCAGTTCGACCGCTTTGTGGCGGTACTCGTTTTCGTGCCGCGCGACCGTTACGATTCCATCGTGCGCGAGAAGATCGCGGCTTACCTCAAAGACATCTACCGCGGCCGTGTGTCGGCTTATTATCCCTCCTTCCCGGAAGGCGGTTTGGCGCGCGTGCACTTCATTATCGGCCGCTCGGAAGGGCAAACACCGACGCCGTCACAAGCGGAGTTGGAAGAGGCCGTTCGTGCCATCGTGCGCACCTGGGATGATACGCTGCGCGAAGCCGCGATCCAGGCTGGACCGGCACCGGAAGCGCTGACGGTGGCCGCGCGCCTGCCCGAATCGTATCGCGAAAGCTTCTCGCCTGTTGATGCCTTGCTCGATGCCGAGCGTTTGGCCGGCTTGACGGCAGACAACGGGATCGCGATCGACTTTTATCGCCGCGAGGACCAGCCGGATACCGCGCTGTCCCTGAAGATCCATCATTTCGCAGCCCCGGTGCCGTTGTCCAAGCGCGTGCCGCTGCTGGAAAATATGGGTTTCCGGGTGATCAGCGAGCGCACCTTCGAGATCCCGCACACGCAAAGCGACGGCACCGACTTCATCCATGACATGGAGTTGGAACCGGCGGACGGGCGCGCGCTCGATTTGGCCGATGCAGGCCTCCTGTTTGAAAGCGTGTTCTTGGCGGTCTGGAACGGCCAGGCCGACAATGACGGCTATAATGGTCTGGCGCTGACGGCAGATCTTTCCGCACGCGACATCGTGGTTCTGCGCGCATACGGCCATTACCTGCAACAGGCCGGCATTCCGCAAAGCCAGGACTTCATCGCAGGCGTTCTCAACCGATCGCCTTCCATCGCGCGTGCCTTGCTCGACCTGTTCCGGGCGCGGCTGGAAGCCGGCGATGCCGCCGCCGAAACAGCCAGTGCGGACGCCATTCTGCAGGCGCTGGACGATGTGGCGAGCCTTGATGACGACACGGTTCTGCGCCGCTTCCTCAACCTCGTGCAGGCCACGCTGCGCACCAACCATTTCGCCGGCGACACACCGGTTGGCGCGACGTTGGCGCTGAAGCTGGACGCTCGCGCCGTGACGGGCCTGCCGGAGCCGCGTCCATGGCGGGAAATCTTCGTTTACGGGCCGGAAGTCGAAGGCGTGCATCTGCGTTTCGGACCAGTGGCACGCGGCGGCTTGCGCTGGTCGGACCGGGCGCAGGATTATCGCACCGAAGTGCTCGGCCTCGTGAAGGCGCAGCAGGTGAAGAATGCCGTGATCGTGCCGGTGGGCGCAAAGGGCGGATTCTTCCCCAAGAAGCTGCCGACGGGCGGGTCGCGCAATGCCGTGTTCGAAGCGGGTACGCAGGCCTACGTCACTTTCGTGTCGGCGCTGTTGTCGATCACCGACAATATCGTCGGCGACCATGTCGTTGCGCCGGCAAACGTTCTGCGCCGCGACGAGGACGATCCGTATTTCGTGGTTGCCGCCGACAAGGGAACGGCGACCTTTTCCGACACGGCCAATGCCATTAGCCAGGCGCATGACTTTTGGCTCGACGATGCTTTCGCCAGCGGCGGTTCGGCCGGCTATGACCACAAGAAGATGGGCATCACCGCGCGCGGTGCCTGGGAAGCGGTAAAGCGGCATTTCCGCGAAATGAACCGCGACATCCAGTCTGAGCCGTTCACGGTTGCCGGCGTCGGCGACATGTCGGGCGACGTGTTCGGCAATGGCATGCTGTTGTCGGAGCAAACGCAGCTGGTGGCGGCGTTCGACCATCGCGACATCTTCATCGATCCGCAGCCCGACATCGCCGCGAGCTTTGCGGAGCGCAAGCGGCTGTTCGATCTGCCGCGCTCGTCCTGGCAGGATTACGACAAGAACCTCCTGTCCAAGGGCGGCATGATCGTGCCGCGCAATCAGAAGACGATCACGCTGTCGCCGGAAGCGGCCGCTCTGCTGGGCTTGGAGAAGACCAGCGCCTCGCCGACCGAGGTCATGACGGCGATCCTCAAGCTGCCGGTCGACCTGCTGTGGTTCGGCGGCATCGGCACCTATATTCGCGGTTCGAGCGAGAACAATGCGGATGTCGGCGACCGCGCCAACGATCCGATCCGCATCACTGGTGGGGATGTCGGCGCCAAGGTGATCGGCGAAGGGGCCAATCTCGGCGTGACGCAGCGCGCGCGCATCGAATATGGTCTGCGCGGTGGCCGCTGCAACTCGGATGCGATCGACAATTCCGGCGGCGTGAACTCGTCCGATCTGGAAGTGAACATCAAGATCGCGCTGGCTTCCGCCATGCGCTCCGGCCGTCTGACGCGCGAAGACCGCAATGTCTTCCTGGCGGAGATGACGGGTTCTGTGGCGTCGCTGGTGCTGGAAAACAATTACCGGCAGACCCTCGCTCTTTCGCTCGCCGAGCGTCGCGGGCTGGTGGAACTGCCTTACCAGCGCCGCTTCATCACCGGGCTGGAAGAGCGCAGTCTGCTGGATCGCGCGGTGGAAGTGCTGCCCTCGGACGTGCAGCTGGCCGATCGCGAAAGCCGCGGCGTTCCGCTGACGCGCGCGGAACTCGGCGTGCTTCTGGCCTATGCCAAGCTGACCTTGTTCTCCGATCTCGTCGGCAGCGGTTTGCCGGATGAGCCCGTGTTCGAGCGCGATCTGATTGGCTACTTCCCGCGCGAAATGGCCGAGCCCTATCGCGACGAAATCCTCAGCCATCGCTTGCGCCGCGAGATCATCGCCACCGAAGTGGCCAACGACATCGTGGATCGCGGCGGCCCTGCCTTCGTGTCGAGGCTGCAGGACATGACGGGGGCGAGCGCCGCCGAAGTCGTGCATGCCTATGTTCTGGTGCGCGATGGCTTCGAACTCGCCGCGCTTTACGCGGCGGTGGATGCGCTCGACACCAAGATCGATGGGCATGCGCAGCTTGATCTTTATGCGGCGATTGCCCGGCTGGCGCGCCACGCCACGACTTGGCAGCTGCGCAATGGCGAACGCGACAAGCCGCTGGCCGAGCAAATCGTGGATTTGCGCGCCACGCGAACAGCGCTGGAAACGGCGCTTCCGGAGCTGCTGCCCGACGGCATGCGCGACAAGCTGCAGGAGCGCGCGCGTGGTCTGGCCGAACAGGGTGTTTCGCCGGAACTTGCCGACAAGCTTGCGCTGCTCGACGTGCTGCACGTGATCCCCGAAATCATGCAGGTGGCGGCGCGGTCTGGTTCGACCTTGCCTGCAGCCGCAAAGGCGTTCTTTGCGGTGACTGCCTTCTTCCGCATCGGCCGCATCGAGGATGCCATCCGCAGCCTCAATCCGACCGACTATTATGAAGGCCTGGCGCTGACGCGGGCGGAAGACGCGGTTGGTGCCGCGCGTCGCAGAATCGCGGCGGCAGTCTTGCAGGCGGAACCGACGGGCGAGACGTCTCCCGATGACTGGGTGGCGAAGGCGGGTGAGGCGGTGTTGCGCGCGCGCTCGCGGCTGGAAGCGCTGACGGATTCCGGTGAGCTGACCGTGTCCAAGCTCACCGTTGCGTCCGGCATCCTGTCCGATCTGGCGCAAGGATGAGCTTGCCCGCCCCCACAACGCCTGGTTCCATCGATGCCAAGGCAGCGACGGGCAAGGGCATCTGGGGGTGGATGCTGTTTGATTGGGCAGCTCAGCCCTTTTTCACGGTGGTCACCACCTTCATCTTCGGCCCGTATTTCGTGTCGCGAATGGTGGATGACCCTGCCGTGGGGCAGGCGGCCTGGGGCTATGGCATCGCCGCCGCCGGTTTGGTAATCGCGATCCTGTCCCCGGTTCTGGGCTCGGTTGCCGACCAGACCGGCCGGCGCAAGATCTGGATCGGCATCTTTGCCTTCATCAAGATCACCAGCCTGATCCTCCTTTGGTGGGCGGCACCCGGTTCAAACCTGATCTCGCCGCTGCTGGTTTTTGCGCTGGCTTCCGTTGCGGCCGAGTTCTCCATCGTCTTCAACGATTCCATGCTGCCGCGGCTCGGCATGGGGCGCGACATCGGCCGTATCTCCAACCTCGCCTGGGGTTTGGGCTATGCGGGCGGCATGGTGGTGCTGATCTTCGTGGTCGGCTTCATCGCCGGGACGCCGGACACGGGCCGCACCCTGCTCGGCTTCGCGCCTTTGTTCGGGCTCGATCCGGCTACTGGCGAAGATGCGCGCGCGACAGGACCGATCGCCGCCATCTGGTATCTCGTTTTCATCCTGCCGATGTTTCTGTTCACGCCCGATACGCGAACAGGAACGCCGGCTGGCAAGGCCGTGAAACAAGGCTTGGGCGAGCTGCGCGACACGCTGAAGGAGGTTCGCGGCCGGCCGGGCATTCTGCGCTTCCTCGTGGCGCGCATGATCTTTCAGGACGGCGTCAACGCGCTGATCGCGCTTGGCGGCACATTTGCAGCGCTGCTGTTCTCGTGGTCGGTGACCGAGATCGGTCTTTTCGGCATCATCTTGAACGTCGCGGCGATCATCGGCTGTTTGACCGCCAGCCGGCTCGACAACCGCTTCGGCTCCAAGGTGGTGGTGGTGTTGTCGCTGGTGATCCTCATCGTAGCGACACTCGGTGTCGCGTCGACCTCGGCCACCGCAACCCTGTTCGGCTTGCTGCCGCTCGGGGCGGCCGATGTGCCGGGGCTGTTCGGGTCGACGGCCGAAAAGGCCTATATCTTTTACGGCCTGTTGATCGGTGTGGCGTTCGGGCCGGTGCAGGCCTCGTCGCGCGCTTACCTCGCGCGCAGCATCCCGCCTGAAGATGCGGGGCGGTATTTCGGACTTTATGCGCTGGCTGGCCGTGCCACCAGCTTCGTCGCGCCCTTCGTGGTGGCGACGGTCACCGCCTTGTCCGGCTCGCCTGCGGCGGGCATGGCGACCATCATCCTGTTCTTGGCGCTGGGGCTGGCGATCCTCTTGCGCACGCCATACCCTGCCGACAAAGTTGACGCTTCAACCGTTACGCGGCCATGAGCGCAGGCTGATCCAGATCTTGCGATCGAGCTGATAGTGCTCGACCGGCACCTGGCCGGCCACGCGCGATTGCGCCAGGCCGGGGCCGGCATAATGGAAGCCGCATTTCTGGATCACGCGACGCGAGGGCGTGTTGACCACGCGGCAGCTGGCATAAAGCCGGTCGATTTCAGTGGCGCGAAAGGCCAGATCGACAAGCGCATGTGCTGCTTCGGTGGCAAAGCCCTGGCCCTGATGCGGACGGCCGATCCAATAGCCGAGCGTGAGATCCTGGCGGCCCTGGATCAGGCTGGCGCAGCCGATAAAGGTGCCGGTGTCGGCGAGGGTCAGCGCGTAGCCGGCACCGGCTCGTGGCCGGCTCCAGTTATCGACAAAGGCTAGCGCGTGCTGTTCGCCATAGGGATGCGGCATGGTCGCGAGCATCGCGGCAAGCTGGCGATCATTGGCCAGTTCCACGAGATCGGCTACGTCGTCCGCATGCGGCGGACGCATCACCAGTCGCTCGGTGAGCAGTACCGGGCAGTTGATCGTCAGCGCGTGCGCTTCATCGACCTCATCTGTCTCGACAACCATGTGCAGTCCCTCCAGAGCACAAGAAAAAAGGGGAGATGGCGACCCATCTCCCCTTCATCTGATCTGGTTTTTCACCAGACACCGGACCCCGAGATGGGCGCCGGTGTTGGTGGTGCGGAACCGGCTACTCCGCGGCTTCGGCCAGTGCGTCGACCGACACGTAGGTACGGCCGTTGGCTTTCGCGCGGAACGACACAGCACCTGGAACGAGCGCAAAAAGGGTATGGTCCTTGCCCATGCCCACATTGGTGCCCGGATGCCACTTGGTGCCGCGCTGACGAATGATGATGTTGCCCGGAATGACCTGCTCGCCACCGAACTTCTTCACGCCAAGGCGCTTGGATTCTGAATCGCGACCGTTGCGCGAAGAACCGCCAGCTTTCTTATGTGCCATGGATCTACTCCTTGAATGGCGCTCTTTGTGCCTGATGACCTCTTAGGGATCAAGCGGCGCCCAAAATTGTCGTTGCGTCAATCCAAGCCGTTCAGCCTGGATCAGTTCCTCAAGCGGCCGAAATGCCGGTGATGCGAACCACCGTGTGCATCTGGCGCTGACCGCGCTTGCGGCGTGAATTCTGACGGCGGCGCTTCTTGAACGCGATGACGGTCTTGGAACGGCCGTGCTCGACGATCTCTGCGGTGACCTTGGCGCCGGAAACGAAGGGCGCGCCGAGCGTGGTGTTGTCGCCATCGCCATAAGCGAGGACTTCGCCGAACTCGATCGTGTCGCCGGGATTGCCGGTGAGATTGCTGATGGTGACGACGTCGTCGGCAGCGACGCGGTACTGCTTACCGCCGGTCTTGATGACTGCGAACATCTTTCTTCCTTTCGGTGTTCATCCGGCTCTGAGCGGGAAACCGCCCGGCCGTCTTCTTGTCAGTCTTGTTGCTCGAAATGCGTCCGGCCTCACGGCACGGACCACGTGATTGGCGCAAACCAAGCACGGCACGCACGGATCGAGGATCCATGCATGATCGCGCGTCCATAAAGGAGCGGTCTCGCTGCGTCAAGGTCACAGCGCAGAGACTTCGCATCGAACATGCTTTGGGCCCTTGTGTCGGCCTGCTACAGCCTATATGGAGTGCGCCGCGCCCTTAATCGGGCGGACCAGCCGCGGAGAGGTGGCAGAGTGGTCGAATGCACCGCACTCGAAATGCGGCATGGGTGCAAGCTCATCGGGGGTTCGAATCCCCCCCTCTCCGCCATTTTCCATTGTTCTCGTTGATCTTTTCTCTAGTTGATTGTTGCTGGGCCCACTTCCAGGCCCACTTCCTACGAAGCTTCGACGGTAGAGCGTCCTTGATGAACCTATGCAAAGACGCCATTAGGCAAGACCTAGGTGCACTGTGCATCTGCCGCAAGCTCTGGTCAGCACAACGTTTCGAAAAATTGACAGAGCAGGCAGCTGCCGAGCCTGTAATACGATTAGCTTCCTAGCGGCTCAACTTGTATATGCTCATTAAGCCATGCGAAAAGTAGCTCTCCAGTTGATCGCGGGTGATCGCGGGACACGTGGGCAAGAAGCGACAGTTTTGCGCCGATTAGGTCCATTCAAGTTGTTTGTCCTACTTCCCGAAATCTGACGACCCACCACAGCAAATCAGTTGCCCGAAGCCGCATTCATGTGGCTAGTTGTGATGATGCGGATGCGAGTTGCTTTGTATTTGCATCGATTGGATGCAAAAAGACTATCCGCAGTCGTCGTAGTTCTGGGAGTCTTATTCCCGGGAGTTTGACCATTCAAGGCAGAACGGGAAAGGTCGACTTTCAGTTGCCATGGCTATGAGCGCGGGTTCGGTTCCGATCTCTCGTCGATATGGTCGTAGCTCTCTGGCAGGCTTGAGACTTGAAGGGGACAAAAGAGTCGTGAAGAAGCGAACGACGCATGCCATGTTCAAGGAAGAGTTGGATTGCTTGTTCGAAGCGATGGATAATGTCGCGCTGTCGGGGAAGCATCCGATCTTCAAGAAGGCCGATGACAAAGAATACTACAAGACGCAGCTGATGTTCGCCTACCGCAAGCAGGAGGCGGCCGAGCACCATGTTGCCAATGTCGAGGCCAGGCTGGCAACGGATAAAGCCAAAGCGATGGTGGCGATGAAGAAGCCGCGGAAGCTGGCCAAGAACGTCACGACTTCGACCGCGCAAATGATCACCGATGTCGGTTCCCATGCATATGTCCACGAACTTGCGGCATTCCTGGCAGCCATTCGCAGCGGCCTCGATTTCCTGGCGACAGCAGCCGTGAGGACCCTTCCCGGAAAGAGCGCGCATTCGGTGCATGACATGGAGAAGTGGGTCGAGAAGGGGCAACAGGGCGGGGTGCTCGACGTGGTGAAAGCTCACCAAGAATGGCTGGTCCAGTTGCGCGGCTATCGAGACGAGCTAATCCATAACAGTTTGCTGCAAGCGCCGGCCATAGGCTGGTTGATCTCGACGAAAGGGAGCACGCCCAAGGCCAAGATGTCTACGGCGGTGCTGCCGATCGTCGTCCCCCGCCTGACGCCCAAGCGAAGTCTGGATACGCGACGCTCAAGGATGATGGATGAGGACGTGCCCTTTGGGCTGGAGCGGCACGAGATGCATGGGGCGTTTACTCACAGTGACGGCACCGAAGTTACGCTCGAGCACGAGGTCAGCTTCAAGCCCAGTCCATCGCACATGCCGATAACGGAATTTATGAAACACCATCTCCTCCAAATATCGGGCGTTCTCGGTAGACATGCTCGGCGCAGTTCGAAAGAGCGACTTCGGGACGATCAAGTAGGCGCCCGCCGACGCGAG
This sequence comes from Tianweitania sp., assembly GCF_032053605.1. Classification (NCBI taxonomy): domain Bacteria; kingdom Pseudomonadati; phylum Pseudomonadota; class Alphaproteobacteria; order Hyphomicrobiales; family Phyllobacteriaceae; genus Tianweitania; species Tianweitania sp. The sequence continues at coordinate 44,447 of NZ_DAMBUH010000006.1, read as the reverse complement.
AGATTGGTCGCCGATCCGGGGGTCTAGCGCTAGTGCGCCAACATCTCGGCGGCGATCTCCTCGTTGCTCAAGGACTACTGGTAGTAGGCCGACCAGTTGGCGAGTTCGTCGAGCAGAGCGACCCCGATCGTCACCCCAGTTCCGGTGATTAGTGCCCGGCCTCCTGCGGCGCGAAGGCGTGATCGCTGAACTGAAGGAATCCGGGCGGCAGCGGCGCCATCGGCCTTCTCGAAGATGAAGCGAACCCGCACAGCGATTGCGGCCACCAATGGCCCTGCAGCGATAGCATGCAGGTCACGTGCGTATTCCCCTGCAACTTTAGCTCCGCTGAAGACCGCAGCTACCAAGATTTGACATTGTCGAATTTTAAGATAAAAATTCTGACATTGGAGATCTTCAAATGAGCGACGGCCCCCATCGAAGCCTGCTGATGCCCAGAGCGTGGAAGGAATTTGCCCGCAAGGGCGATGCCACGACTTATGCCGAAGAAGAGGTGAGGGACGCAGCGGTTTACGCACTCGCCCGGGACTTCGCGAACGAAGTGTCCGGACCCTTGCTGCGCGCGCTACGAGACATCTTCGATGGAGTCGGGAATTCGCTGAAGATGATCGACGTCGCCAGTCAGGCAATTGAGGATGCGAAGCATATGGCTGCTGGATCGGTGTTCGGTTTGGCTGCTGTCCGCTGGTGCGAGGAGTTCGTGCTTGAAGGCTCGTTCGGGCGCGACAGATTTCACGAGGCTGTCGGTTGCGCGGTCAAGGAGCGCGGTTATGCGGGCCAGAAGCAAGTGCAGGAGCATTACCTGCGCAAGTCGGGTACGCGACGTTCCGACGGCGTCGCTGCGAGGATAGGTAGCGCGATCAACAGCCTGAACTCTCAGGAAATCGGGCGATCCTTCTCGGACGACGGCGAACGTGCCAAGGCGCCGCGGAAGAGCGTGGGGATGGATGAAGGAGTACGGCTGTCATGAACGACCTGACGCCGGCTTTGACCTTGCGAAGCCTAGACGTCGACGTGGTGCAGCCAGGCACTGCAGTCCGTCGAGGTCGTACGCCCTGCGAAATCGAAACGCATGTTCGTTTCGACACGAGCGCCCTCGAATCGTTCGCATCGCGGAATTGGCGCCCCGATGTCTACGATGCCTTGCTTGTCGCGGCCGCGGTCGAGTTCTGCGATAGAAAGTTAACGCGCCATGCGCATGCTTGGGGTCGATCGTTCAAGGTGCGCGTCCCGGTTCACTCGCCAGCCCTTTGGAATTCGCGTGGCGTGAGCCAGTCGCTGATCTCGGCCTTAGAGCTGGTCACAGGTGATGCATGGTCTTTCGAATTCGTTGAACGCGCGCCGGCTACTCAATCGGTTCAGCAGACTCGCATGGAATTCCCACGCGACGTCGGTTCTGTCATTGCCTATAGCGACGGCATGGATTCCCGCGCCGTCGCTGGAATCGAAGAGCGTCAGCTGGGGGATCGGTTGGTACGCGTTCGGGTGGGGAAGAAGTTGTCCGACATCCGCGGCAACGATCACCGGAAGCGCCCGTTCGCACGGATACCGTATCGGGTTCTCTTGCACGCGAACAACGGGGAGACTAGCGCACGGAGCCGTGGCTTCAAGTTCGGCCTCGTTGCTGGCGTAGCAGCATTCCTCGTTGATGCGCCCGAAGTCATCGTTCCCGAAAGCGGGCAAGGCGCTCTGGCGCCGGTCATGATCCCCGTGGGTCAGGGCCATCCCGATTATCGCAACCACCCTGTCTTCACCACCAAGATAGCCAAGCTCATCGGCGCGATCTTCGGTCATGAAGTAACATATCGATTCCCCAGGCTGTGGCACACCAAGGCACAGACGCTTCGCAAATACGTCGATCTGCATGGTGATCGAGCGGCGTGGCAGGATACCCGCTCGTGTTGGCAACAGGCACGCCAAGTGTCTGTCGCTCATGTCTGGCGCCAGTGCGGGATCTGTGCTGCCTGCATGCTCAGACGCATGAGCGTGCACGCGGCCGGATTGACAGAAGCGCGGGACATCTACGTTTGGGAAGACCTCGGCGTCTCCGATTTCACGAGTGGCGCGGCGGGAAGTTTTGGCGGAAGAAACCGTAATTCGTTGCGCGAATATGCGCTCGCGGGCGCCCTGCATCTTGATGACTTCGCGGCGCTCGATGGTTCGGCAGAAGGCGAATTGATTGTGCGTCGCGCGCAAGGAGAGGTTTCACGAGCCACGGGAATTGCTGTAGCAGAAGCCGCGGATGGTCTCAGGGCCCTCATCAAACAACATAACAAGGAATGGACGAGCTTTTCCGAGAGCCTCGGAGACAGCTCGTTCGTCAATTCCTGGACAGATCGATCATGAGTTTCGCGAACCTTCCCATCGGCCCCATCGAATTGGGGGAGCGATTGCGCATCGCACGCGAGAGCGCAGGCATCACGCAGGAAGCCGCCGCCAGCGCCGGCGGCGTCGGCCGAACGACCTTAGTCGCCGTTGAAAAAGGCGCGCGCGAGGTCCGGCTGGAGGAGATTCAGGCTCTGGCCCGCGCCTACAACATCTCGGTGAATTCGCTGCTGCGCCGCGAAGCCGTTCACGTCGATCTGGTCCCCCGTTTCCGGTCGTTGCCCGAGACCAATGAGAAAGGGATCGATCAAGCTGCAAGAACCCTCAGCGACCTGGTCAGAGCCGAGGTTGAGCTCGAGAACCTGCTGGGCGTGGAGCGCGCCCGGAACTATCCGGCCGAGAAGACCATCCTCAGGGGCGACGTTCGTTTGCAGGCCGAGCAGGATGCGCTTGGGCTTCGCCACTGGCTCGGCTTGGGACAGCCCCGTGCACGACGTCTTCGCGCTCATGGAATTGCAACTCGGGATCAGGGTCTATGCCCGGTCCCTCGATGCGATGGTTTCGGGGCTCTTCGCCTATGACGACAACGTCGGCGCGTGCATGTTGATCAACGCTGGGCATCGGCGCGATCGCAGAAGGCTGACGGGGGCGCATGAGCTCGGCCATTTCACCGCGACGAGGCGCAGCCCGGAAGTCTATCAGGACACCAAGCACGAGAACTCCCGCGACGAGCGCTACGCAAATGCCTTTGCACGCTCGTTCCTCATGCCAGCGCGAGCCGTGATGGAGAAGTTTAAGGAAGTGACCGCGGGATCGACGCACCTGACGCGCAGACACGTCATCCTGCTCGCTCATTATTTTGGCTCCTCGCGCCAGGCTCTGGTGATGCGTCTTGAGGAACTGGATCTCACGAGGAAAGGCACGTGGGACTGGTTCGCCGACAACGGCAGCATTACCGATGAGCAGGCCCGAGAAGTGTTGGGCGACATCGCCGACGCGGTCCCGCGCAGTTCCAACAAGCCACTGTCGTCTCGCATCTTCCTCTTGGGCATTGAGGCTTGGAAGCAGGACCTTTTGAGTGAAGGGCAGCTGGCAGAGGTGCTCAAGCTGGATCGACAGGAAGTGCGTGGGCTGCTGGCGGAAGCCGAGGCCGATCAGGACGAAGCAGATGATCTATTCAAGCTGCCTCACTGAGGAAGATGGGCTTCTCGTCCTTGACGCCAGCGTCGTTATCAATCTCCTGGCCACCGGCTGTGCTCTTGATGTCATCGCCGCGTTGAGCAGACGGGTCGTTCTGCCCGAAGCCGTCGTCCGAGAGGTCGAGAATGGTGAAGAACGGGGTCATGGGGCCGCAAGCCGCTGCCGCGACCTCCTCAAGATTGGTGGCGTGGAGGTCTTGGTACTGGAAGGGCCGAGCCTTCCGGTTTTCATAGAGCTGGTGAGCGGCAGCGCCTCGGCCTCGCTGGGCGATGGCGAAGCCGCAACCATCGCGCTCGCCAGCACGCGTCCTGGCTGCGCAGTAATCGACGAGAAAAAGGCGACGAAGCTGCTGACGGCAAGGTTTGCACAGGTTAGGAGCGCGACGACCATCGATCTGCTGGCGCATGCCGAGGTCGAACGCAGCATCGGTCGCGACAGGTTGGCGCTTGGAATCCGGTCGGCGCTCAAGGAAGCGCGCATGCATGTTCGCCAGTCACAGTTCGACTGGGTGAGCGGCTTGATCGGGGACACGGCGACCGACAACTTCCCGGCGCTGAGACGGTTCGCGAGCCCCGGCAAGAACGCGTCTCGATGAAGTCGACAGGCTATGCTCGTCGCGAAGCCGGTTTGCGCGTCGTTGCCCATGTGCCAGCGGACGGAGCTACGTTCACACGGTCGCATTGGTTATGACGTTTCACAGTTCTGTCGCCGGTGGTCAAAACCTTTTCGTCTTCAGTCCGGACAGCCTTGCCTTCGTCGAAGGTTCTTCCTCGGCTCAACAGGTGCCTCGCCGAGTTTGTAAGATGCAGCCGGTCACGAAGGTGACTTCTGAGAACAAGCGGACGACTATCTGCCGGTGGCCTTGAACGAAACGGTTAATTCTCTGTGGAAGTTTCGTCTTTTACATCGTTTCGGGTGCTATAGGGCAGGACCCTTCTTCGATGTGCCATCGGGTGGAAAGTACCCAATCGCACTTGATTGTGCACTCACAAGACAATCAGGGGGTCACGGACGCCAACCGGCCGGGAAACCCATGCGCGCGGCAATTGACATCATTGCCGGCACCACCGACACGTAGGCTTCGTGCAATGCGTCGGGGGCAACCAGGTGCTCTGGTGCAAGTCTTAGGTCGAGGCAGTATTGTTCGACCAATGGGCCATCCTCGCCATTGGCCAAAGCGGCCCTCAACGACATGGCGTGAAATTGCGCCAGCGCGCCAACGAAGATTTGATCCGGGATGCGAGCGCCTTTCGACGTATTAAGGTTCATCGCCACGGGGACGAGATTCCAGATCCGGTCATGCGCGACGAAGCTGCGTGGCAAAAAGTGATCGACGTGAAAATTGGTCCCGAAAGGCGCGTCTGTATAAATACACCTGAGGCGCTCCTGTTCGATGCCGCGAACAAAGAACGCGCGCTGTCTGCTCAGTGAACGCCTGACATTTATCGCCGAAAGCTTTTCCAAGGTGACAGGTACGTTTGGGTTTCGGGCCTGGACCCAGCTGCACCAGACGTTGTCAACCCAGCCCTGGACGACCGGCAGGTTAGCGGTGAAGTACTTCAGCCAATCGTCCCCGAGCACGACCGTTTCACGTGCGATCGCATATATAGGCTCTGTCGATCCGCCGGTCCAAGGCTCGAGCAGGCGTTCGGGCACATACCGCAGGGGCGTATCCTTCCGCCCCGATTTCAAAGCGGCCCGGCTAACGATGAGCGCTTCGGAACGATCCAGTCTGATCCGCTCAGCCGTGCCGATGGCGCCGACCAAGGCCGTGAGCAGATCGTTGCCTGCGGCGTTACCTATTGTCAGCCGGGACACGGCGATCGGCCACCAGGCTCCCATGATCATGTCGGCGAGCAAGTCGTCGAAGGCGATGACTGGCTGCTTCGATCGGTGGACCGCAGCCAGGATGGCTTTGAAGAAGAGGAATTTGTAGGACTGGGTCGCGTTTCTGAATAGCCCAGCAAGCCGATCCACGTCGACGACTTCGCTGAACGGCAGAGTTGCTGTCACGGCAGTGATGGCCTCAACGATGCAGATGGCTTTCGACGATATGCGAAGCCGGCAGTGCAGGCAATCGGAGATGATCTGATGCGGCTGCACTCCGCGGTACCATAAGCCGCTTCCCGACTTGCGCGATCCCAGAGCGGCCCGGTAGCGTTCCACCGAACAATGGCGTGCGAGGGCAGGCAGTTGAGTGATAACTACCAGGGTCCCACTCCCAATCCGCCCAGGGTGGGAAGGATCGTCGCTTCAAAACGCACGCTTAAGGGGCTGGGATTGGAGCAACAAGGAGCTGTTAGAGCTCAATGCATCAAACACGGTATCCTTGGCGAGCGGCGCAAAGGCAAGCACAAGCGGATCGACTTCGACCAGGCGCTGCTCGATGGGCTTTACCAGCGCATCTGCCTGGTCATCGGCCACGTTTGGTCGCCGGCGACCGAAGCTGCCTGGCGCCAGGACATTGTCGACTTCTATGCGGAGGGTGCTGACGAGGAACTGTTCTGCGTACCGAGGCAAGGCTCATCGCCGGCGATTGTGCCGCCATCATTCCGGATGGCATGGCAATCGAATTCATCGAGTCGAAGTCGATCGGCGCCTCGTCAGAACTTTATGACAAGCGTGTCGACTGGTTGGATCGGCAGGTTTCCAAAGCGGTGCTCGGCCAGACCAGGACCACCGATGCGATTTCAGGCGGTCAGGCAGTCAGCAAGGAGCATCGCAAGGTCCAAGAGGACATCCAGCGCGCCGATGCGAAAGCCTTGGCCAGTGTCCTGAACCGTGATCTGGTGCGTGTCTGGATCGACTTGGAACATGGACCGCAAAAGCAATATCCGCGTCTGAAGATCGTGCGGCCGGATGAAGAGGATCTCTACCAACTCACCAGGTCGCTCGGCGTTCTTGTGCCGCTTGGCCTGCGCGTTCAGGCATCCGAGATCCGGGATAAGTTCCGCCTGTCGGATCCGGGCGCGGCGCCGAGGTTTTGACGCCGCAATGTGCCGCACAAAACACTTGCCACAGCACCAAAGCCGGCGGCACGGCCGTCGTTGCACCAGGTGAAGACGGAGGCCGGGCTGGCTGCCGACGAGATCGTCGCGGATGCCGGGTTGCAGCAAGCCGGTCCGGCGGCGACCTTGGGGATGCTCTCAAGTCGGTGAAGGAAAGAGCGACTTTCGACGCCTTCCTGAAGGGTTCACGGCAGCGACTGAGCGGTACGGCTGGTTGGCCGGCGATGATTCGATACCGCGTGGCGCGCTAAGCTGACCTTCCGGGCTATGACAGCACAAGCCTATGCGGCGGGTTGGTGGCAGCAAATTCAGCGGCTGAAACGGGTGCGGCTCTATCTGCGTTACGTTCATGTCGATCCGGACCTGACGCAGCCTGGATCCCGTCATGAGCATGCCGAGTGGCATGGTGTGATCCTGCCTGTTGATCATCCGTGGTGGGACACACATTAGCCGCCCAACGGCTTCAACTGCCGCTGTTATGTGCAGTCGGTCTCCGAGCGGGATCTGGCGCGGTATGGCTGGACGATGTCGGCGGATGCGCCGATCGAGCGGATGGTGATCAAGTTCGTACGAGGCAAGGCGGTTGAGATGCGGGTGGGGCTCGATGCGGGGTTAGGGTTCAATGCAGGTCTGGTGGGGTTAGGGACCCAGAGTTGAAGCGGCTGTCGAGACGACGTCGGCGATTCAGCAGGAAATGTTGTTAAGGACATAGGAACGTTCTAGAACTACGTGCCCCTATAATAAAAAGGGCTTTATAAGAGCCTTCTTTGTGGCGGAGTATGTAGGTTGTGTCTTGGGTCCAGGTATTGAAGATCGTGTGATTTCTCTGGGTAGCGGCTTGGCCGCTATCCCCGAACGTCTTCTGTTGGCTCATGCTCGGGGCGAGGTGCTATTCATCTGCGGAGCAGGAATATCTCTCCCAGCTGGCCTTCCTGATTTTCGCAAACTGGTGATTGATGTTTATTCTCAGCTGGACGCTGGTGTTCATGCGGTTCTTTCCACGCTGCCATCTGGTGTACAGAAACACAGTCAAGTTGATTGTAGTGGGTTGACCGGCCGTCAGACAGCTGAAGTACAGCGATTTATCAATGGTGAATACGACGTCGTCTTGGGAATGCTCGAACGGCGTCTCGATGACCGCACGCGTGGCGATAGCCAAGTAAGGCGTGAAGTTGCCTCGCGGCTTCATTCCAAAACGAGCAAACCAGCCCCAATCCATCGAGCTTTAATGCGGCTAGCTGACCGAGGTGGGTCCACTACTATCGTGACCACGAACTTTGATCTGCTCCTTGAGCTAGCTGCGCAGCGGCTCCGATCTCCTGTTCCAACGTATGCACTGGGTTCAATCCCACGACCTTCGAGGCATTCAGATTTTACAGGTGTGCTCCACATACACGGCGCGCTCGAAAAAAATTCATTGCAGATGTCCGAATTGGTTCTCTCTGACCAAGATTTCGGCGAATTTTACATGCGTCGACGCGTCGTGCCAGATTTCATCTACGATGCGGCAAGACTATTTCATCTCGTTCTGGTTGGGTACAGCCTCAATGACCCACCGATGCGTTACTTGTTGAACGCAGTTGCTGCAGATGGCAGCCGCTTCGACGATCTGAGAGAACGCTACATCTTCTTCGGCTCAGATGTGCCGGATCCTGTCTCTTTAGAAGACTGGAAAGCGCGCGGCATCACGCCAGTTTCTTATGACTCCAACGGCAAACACATATCGTTGCTGGAAACCTTAAATCGTTGGGCCGAACTCTCAGCCGTGAACGGTAAGAAGGAGAAAATTGACAAAGAGCTTCGCCGGATTGTCAAAGCTTCGCGGGCGACAGCTCTAGAAGCTGACCGGGACTTATTCGATCATCTTTTTCGCAGAAGCAATTCAAGTGAACGGGCAAGGCTGGCCAGTTTGATATCTGATGCGAGAGCGGACATCGATTGGCTTACAGCTATTCTTGAGATTGGCGCTGAGCGGGAACGAGGACGCAAATGATGATCCCGGCGTGGGGCTACCTTGAACCTCAAGATAAAGACGCCTTTCGAGCGGCCATTGAGTTTCTTCGTAAGCGTTTGCAAGAAGAAAAAACTGTTACGTGGGCTCTAACAGAGGGCCGGAAGCAACGTATTGCAAAATTGGCGCTTGAAGAGCTTCTAAGCGGTCCCGTCGCAGTGGGTTTGGAGGAACCTTGGGCAAGTACGTGGCGTCTAGTCGAAGAGAGTTGGTCCGCCAGCGAGTTCCGAGAGGATGATGGAACCACTATTCACGCCGTGAACCGTCGACTTCGCGGCGGCGATAATTCCGGTGCCGTTGTTGCCGCTTTGGTCAGCCTCGTGGCCCCGCGCCTGAAGGTTGAACCTATAGAGAAATGGCGTTGGACTTTTACTAAAAAGCCCCGACGCCCAAAATTCTTCGGTGATCTGATTGCGGTAAGCCTGACAAGCGGAGACTTGATATCCCCAGACAAACTTGACCTAGATAAAGTGGACGACCTCCATCTCCTTAAGTCGTTGGCGCGGTCTTTGGAGGCGGTCATCCTGCAGGGATTAGATATCGCTTCCCGTATTGGGTGGGACGGACAGGGAGGTTTATGGAGGCTCGGTGATCTGCGGAGGGTGTACTATGTTTCGCATGCTTCACAGGACGGTGAAAATAGGGATCCGGACCTCTTCCACCGTGGAATCGCGCCGTCAGTGAAGCTTCTGTACGCAGTTGTGTCTCGCATGGCGGATCTTGACCTGAACGGCGCGAGGCTCTTCGTACGAAGTTGGCGGTGGGTTGACACTCCGGTGCATCTCCGACTCTGGGCCGCAATGGCGCGGAATGCTAAACTAGTAACACCCGACGATGTCAGTTCCTTCATCTTGGAACTTAACTCTCGTCAATTCTGGGACTTGCACATCTATCCTGAGGTAGCTGAACTTAGAGCGGCCCGTTTCAATGATCTTTCTGAAAAGACACAGGAGGACATTGCTAATCGTATCCGGAAGGGCCCTCCGCGAAATCACTGGCCAAAGGAATCAGACCCGTCCAAACTGAAGGAAGCACTCCTGTATTGGTCTATTCGTGAGTTCAAACGGATAGAATGTGCCGGCGGGCATCTGACAGGACGTTTGAAGTCGTGGGTCGACGCTCAAGGTAAGCAATTCGACGATCTTGATGTGGTGACTATAGACGAAGGCTTCCTTGAGACGGTTAGTGTCCGGTCGGCACCCCGAAGCCCGGATGATAAATTCAACACGATTGAGGGGACGTCTCGACTACGGGCGCTTGAGACTGCTCTCCAAACAAGACGTGGCGGCTGGGACGACGACCCTGCCGAGCGGGCAAACGATTGGTTGCGTGAGCCAGGAAAGGCCGCCCTAATCCTGAGCGACTTAGAAGCTAGCGGCGACGGTGGAGACGAATTCCCAACGGTCTGGAACCGTTTCGGTTGGGCTCACTCTCCAGAGTCGAAAAGCAGTGCACCAGCGAATCCCGAGGACGAAGTAGAAAGAGTCCTCAAGCTGTTGAACCAACTCTCAAAAGGCACCCTTTTAGCCGCTATTGAAGGCATCAGCGCTTGGCTAAGCGCTTGGGAAAAGCAGCTCGTCACAACGCGGCTCATGCTACCTGTATGGTCTCGGATCTGGCCCATTGCCGTTGACGCAACTAATAAAGCACCCAAGAGCAAGGAGACGGATCTCAGAATAAGGGCTCCTTCCGTCGACGATGATCGGGAGCCGATGGATATCGAGACCCTTAATTCGCCAGCAGGCAAGCTTGTCGGTGTGTTCCTGGCAGCATGCCCAAGACTAAGAAGGGGAAAGCACGCGTTCACGAAGGGCTCCGTGGAACGTAGCATGAGAGACATAGTTGTAGCAGCCGCTGGCACGAGCGGCTTAATCGTCCGAAAGCGCTTAATCGAAGCGTTGCCATACTTTCTAAACGCCGACCCGGAGTGGACGAAAAAGCACCTAGTTGCGCCCCTGAGGCAAGACGATGGAGCGTCGCTAGCGTTGTGGCAAGCCATTGCTCACCGCACGCACTTCACCAAAGTCTTGAAGATCATCGGAAGCGAGATGGCGGACCGAGCAACGGATCTCCGCCTTGCCAGAGAGACAAGGCAGCGACTGGCGTTCAGCATTGTCGTAGAGACCCTTCACGCTTTTCGGGAAGACCGCGAACCCGCGATCCCGTTCCCACGGGTGACGCAGATGCTGAGGACGCTGGATGACGAAATCCGCGCGTCGGCAGCGAACGCAATCCAGCAGTTCGTAAATGAACTCTCTAAATCTGGCGCTAGCCAGGGGCAGGCTGGTGGCGAAGAAGATAACCGCCGAGAACATGCTGGAGACATCTTCCGTTGCGCGGTGGCACCGTTCCTTCTCAGGGTTTGGCCACAAGAGCGATCACTGGCAACACCCGGCGTCAGCAATGCTCTTGCTGATCTTCCGGCGACATCGGGAGAAGCCTTTGCGGAAGCGGTTGAGGTTATCTCACGCTTCTTAGTGCCGTTTGATTGCTGGTCGTTGCTCGATTTTGGTCTCTACGGTGACAAAAATGGAAATAAGAAGCTTGCCCTGATCGATGACGGAGATAAGGCAAGAGCTTTGTTGAATTTGCTCGACCTGACCGTTGGGTCAGTTGAGGGTGCTGTCATCCCGTATGATCTGACTGATGCCTTAGATCAGATCAAAGCTGTTGCACCATCGCTTAGCGAGGAACGTGCCTTTCAACGACTCTCTACCTCGGCTCGACGCTAGGTAGTCAACCTGGAACGCTCAGCTCTATTGTAACTCGTTAACGTCATTTCCCTTGCGGCTATAGCGCCATCTAGGTGGGAGAGCATCGCTCTTGCTTGCAGGCACTCATTGTCGCCTATCTAGCGGCCGCATCTACCTGCCAAGCATTGCGGCATCGCCACCGCGCCGGATCTGATGATCCATGCCTATCAGGCCGCCAACCGTGTTGCGGAAGGCGCGATCGCTGTTGAATGGCGCCGGCGCATTGCCGACATCTACTAGTTTCCGTGAGGCCTGTCTGATGGCGACAGCTCTCATTGGCATGGCGGGTGCTTCGCTCGGCGCCGCCTTTGGGCCGATCGGTCTGATCGCCGGCCGCGCGGTGGGCGCAATCGCCGGTGCCTTTGTTGATCAGGCGATGGTCTCCGCCCTGACGCCTGCCCAAAGGCGTGAAGGGCCTCGGCTCACCAGCACCGACATCCAGACTTCAACCGAAGGCACGGTGATCAACCGGATCTATGGCCGCGCACGCACAGCCGGCTGGGTGATCTGGTCCACGCGCTTCGAGGAAGAGGTCAGCAGGGAGCGGCAGGGCGGCAAAGGCTTTTGGGTCCGAAGGTCGAGGTCACCACCTTTACGCATCATGAGAAAGCCCTGGCGCTCTCGCCATTGATCAAGCTCGTTTCATCCTTGGCGTAGGTATAGATCCAGCTGTGATCGCCGCGCCTGCGGGAAAGCCGTTCGTTGAAAGCGGCCATTATGGCATGACCGGGTCTGATCGCCGGCGGCGTGATGCCGAAGAAGGCGAGTGCCAGCAACACCACCAGCAGCATTGCTAGGATCGAAAAGCCTAGGCTCATTTTTTACCGCTTCTCCTAAGCGGCCGCATCGGCTGAGTTGATTGACGCTCATTGAACCCTTGCCCCGCAAAGCAGAGCTGGCTTGTACCTATGCGTAGCGGGATCTTCTCAGTAAGAAGCTTTAGATCAGGTTGAGATTGGCAATGCACAAAGAATCGATCAAGAAATATCTGAAGCCAAGTACGATCCTATCGCGCAGAAGCACGATCAATAACGCGTTTATCTCCGCGCTTGCGCCTTTTGATACCTACTCAGAGGAGGAGGTTCGTTCGGCCATCTTGGATCTTGGCCAAGATCCCGATGGTGAGCTGAGTTGTATCTACTGCCCCGCACTGGCCGCAACTTGGGACCACCTTTTCAATCGCGTTGTGGGTGGCAAATTTTCTGGACACGGTCATCGCATTCGCAACCTGGTTCCCTGCTGTCGGACCTGTAACGAGCGAAAAGGTGGCAAATCCTGGCGAGTCTTTCTTGAAGAACGGGCACACCAGGATCTTGAGGCGCGAATAGCCACCATCGACCACTTCGTTTCGCGGGCTACAGCTTCGATAGTCGATCACGCAAAGCTCGAGGGCTTGGCGCTTGAAGAACTGTCTCGCTTCGAAGCAATCCGCGCGGAAGTGTTTCAACTGATGAAGGAAGCCGATCTGCTTGCCGTCGCAATTCGCAACAAGGTCGCTCCCCAGGGATCGACGTCATTGGCTAAGGCAGTGGCCGAACATGAGTGATCACTTCCAGCCAAACAGCCAGAAAAAAGAGCAGAACCCCGCCTCCCATAGAAGCAACGCGATAGGCATAGCCATAACCCTCCTCGCAGCAGTGCTCGGTTTAGCTTGGCTCTGGTCTGTCTATTGGATTTTCACCCTCCAAGACAGTGCAAACGACATTTCGGTTCGCGAACGCATAGATATGGCCCGGAATGTCGGCCTGCTCCTGCTCGGGCTCGTCGGTTTACCCCTAGCGATCTGGCGAAGCTGGACTGCAAGCCTACAAACTCGGGAAGCCATTGCACAGGGAAAGCGCGTCGAAAGGCAACTCATCTACACGGCTCGGCAGATTGCTGTCACAGAAGAGAGCAATCTTGCAAAACTGTTCCAAGATGGGGTGGCCGCACTGGTCGATTCGGACCCAGTCAAAGTCTCTGCTGGCATAGCCACTTTGAGTATCGTGGCCCGGACTGCTGCTGAGCCATTCGGCAACGAAGCACGAGTCCTGCTTCTCCAATATGTGAGGAAGTTTGGTGAACAGGGACACGGCGGTCAAAATGTACAAAGGGCCATTACCGCTCTAAACAGTGCCTACACCGTCAGATCGGATAACGTCATGGATCAATTGAATTTCGAAGAGGATGCTGACGAGGGAGCGCGCTACGATGATTATGAGGCCCCTTGGGAGTTGGTCTTTGGCGCTGAGCATTGCAGTTACTCAGGCGGAGTATTTTACGGCCGGAGTTTCGAAGGTGAGCTACACGGATTCATATTTCGCGGCACCACCTTCATGCAATGCGCGATCGATAACCTAGATCATCTTGATGTTCACAATTGTTTCTTTAATCAATGTCGTATCAAGGCCGGCACTCTAAAGGAGGCGGATCGATCGAGTTTCTATCGGTGCGATTTTAGCGCCGCTGTTCTGCAGTTAGGCGATGAGATCACTGATTTGGGTGAGAAAGGTAACTACTATCGGCCTGGGAAAACTCCAAAGCTGATGAAAGGTGGAATGCCGGTCGAGCTAAGTGACTTCCTAGTGGAAAGATCACCAGGCACCCCATTGCTGCCCTAAGAGCGCGTAAGCAAAATCGGCTCGCAAACTAGCTTGCCGAATCCGGAATATGTTCCTAGTTCGTTCACCTATGACGCGGACGATCGATACGCTGGGTAAAGCCGCTCCGGCACCATTTCTTGTTGCAGGTGCGGTGCCCCGCCTGCCATGCATCACGTTATTATCCTACCGCTGACCTCGCGCGCATCTACGGCGCTGGCCGGGATCCGCTTCAGCTTACCTTTGGTTGTGAGCGCTGCAACCCGCAGCCGAGACTTTCGCTGGTCGCGCCAAGCTGCCTGCCGGCGGAGACGGTGATCCAACAGCTTCAAGGTAAAGGCCGTGACGCTCGCTGGGTCGACAAGAAACTTGAATCGGCCCGCTCGCTGCACGATGCCTGGACGGACTATCAGACCTTGGTCATTTCCTACGAAACGTAGCGGGAACCACGATCGGGATGTCCTTGCCGAACTTGCCCGGTGCGGATGCAGCAAGCAACGGCTGAGCTTGAGCCTGGGCCGGTGGACGCTTGAACGTGCCCGTTTGCTGATGCGACTGATGTCCGAAAAGCCAGTTCCAAAGCCCCGCCATCCCCTCCCGCGTGTCCGCTATGGCATCATGTTGGCAGGTGACGACGCACGCAAGCTGGCTCCCTCGGCGGGGAGCGCTTGACGATATATTGGCCGCTGTAGCGGTAGGCGCTGCGCTGGTCAGCTGATCATGGAGTGGATGAGCGCGAGAACGCCACTTGCCGCAAGATTGCCTGCGGCACCGCTCACTGCGGTCCGAAGGTCAATTAGTGCGCCTTGAACCTTATCGGCGTTTGGTTCGGCCTTGTCATTCTCGGCGCGAAGTTCGTCGATGGCACGCCCCAAGGCAATGGGATTGGCGCCAGCTTCCACGAGTTGCTGGCTTCCGGCGGACACCTCACGAACAAGGCGTTTCAGCGTGTCCTGTTTGACCGAGGTGACGGTGATGTCGCCGGACGTGTTTCCGGCGCCGAGATTGCCGGCAAAGTTGCCGATTGAACCGATATTGTAGGTGACGGGACTCACTTGAGCTCGAGATTTCTCTTGTGCGCTGAAGGTGAAACCTTCTCCCTGAATGCCAGCTTGTTCCAACCGGAGGGACCAATCAAGAACGAGATTTCGAACGGCCGAGAGTATGCTCGATAGCTGGCTGACGGCCAAATGATTGCCCATCTGGCCAATGTCCTCGTTAAGGATCTTGTTGAGCATGGCGATGTTTTCTGCCGGAAACGGCTTCTGCAGCGTGTCGCGTGGATCGTGATTTTGTGTAGTTGTTTCCAGGGAAGGAACAGCGTCAAAGACGCTGCAGTCGGATAGCAGCTTGTTCACTTCAGCTTCGTGGAAGACGATTGGTAGCCAGCCCTGGTACGGGTTGAGCCCCATCGGCCTCCCTTTCAACAGCCTGTACTCGGGCAAGTCCTCCTTTGACTTGTAGCCATTCAACTCATTCTCCACCCAGCCTTCGACGCCACCGAGCTGCATCTTCACTGCCGCCACTTTGACCTTTCGCAGTAGGGTCGCGACGGGCACGTTCGGATCGAGCGCATCTCGCTGAATTTCTTCGATCAGGCCGGCCATCTTTCCTCGCTGCCTCTCAACGCCTCAAGCGTGCTGAGAAATCCATAAGCCCCATGTAAATGCAAGATCCCACCTCAAGAAGGCATCAGGCACGCGCACGCAAGCCTTCGCCCCGAAGGGTGAATAGTCCCGGTTTTCTTGGACACCTTCGGGTTATATTTTCTGCCGCCGTTTAAATTCGACAGGCGACAGCATTTCGTCGCGGGCGTGCTTTCGCTTCGGGTTATAGAACATCTCAATGTAGTCGAACACGTCCTGCCTTGCTTCCTCGCGTGTGCTGAGCGTCTAAGAAGCTTTTACGATGAGCTTCTTAGACGTATCACTAAATGTTTCTTGAAGCTGCTACGCCCTCGCTACAGGATCGGCATCGAAATCAGCCGCCGGCTCCTATGATAGCGGTCCGAAAAACGAAGAATTTCCCAGGATTTGTCTGGCCCTATTAAGGTCAAAACACCAATTTTATCAGAGAATTAGGTGGTACCCTTCATTCGCCTTCGAGAGTGTCAGGCAATAAATTGTATTCACGGTGATCGAGAGATCAACGTGGGCAGCGAGCCAGTGGCTCGGGGCTTGTCGGGGGAGGTGAGCCTACTCTTCAAATCTCCCCCAGGGGGGAAACGGAAACCTCCCCCGCGGGGGAAACTAGAGGATAAAGTGATGAACGCGACGAACGAAAGCGCAAAGGCGCTCGGTTATCAGGCTTCGACGGTTATCGCTCACATCATGGACATGGACGTCGACGCCGGCGGCAACGCCGAAAAGGCAGCGTGGAAGCGGTATCTTGTCCTGATCCTCATGGCGCAAGCCAAGGCGGCCGACAAAAAGAAGCTGATTGAAGCCGTTTTCGGCAAGGGTGAGAAGGCTTCCAAGACGTTCCAGAATATGTGGGGTGTCGCATCCAATGCCCGCAACGTGGTGCTGGGCAATCGGTCATGGGATGACATTCGATCCATGTCCATCGCGGAAGCCAAGTACGCCGTGTTGCTGGCGGTAAACGGCCACGTGGGAGCCTTGGAAGTCTCCTCGAAGAATGACTATGCGGCGGTCTGCATGCTGAGCCCCTCGGAAGCGTTGGCAAAGCGCGAAGCCGATGCGGAAGCCGCGAAGGAAGCGGAAGCGGAAGCCGCTGCAAAGGCGGAAGCCGCCAAGGAAGCCAAAACCGCCAAGGAAGCCGCTGCCAAGGCGGAAGCCGATGCCAGACCGGAACGGTCGCCAGCCGATGCCGCAATCGGCGTGCTGCACGATGCCCACCGGAACAACCTGATGCAGGTAGCCGGGTTCATCCTCTCGAAAATCAGCGTCGAGGACATGAAGCTGATGCAAGAGACACTCAGGGCGATGCTAACCAATGCCACCCGTGAAGTGGCCGCACCGCTGGCGATCGCCGCCTGATGATTTCCTCCCCGAAGGCTCCCCCAATGGGAGCCTTGCCCTACATCTCACCACAGGTGGAGGGCGTATTTCAACGTGTCGCGATAGGTTTCGGCTTCCAAGTCGAAGAACGCGAGTTTCAGGACTCGGATCTTCCGAGTTAAGGCTAGGTTCTGTGAACCTGTTGATCTCAACAAAACGATGCTCGAGGCCATTCGAGAGTTAGTTCAGGGACCGACCGTTCCGTGATCGCCTCCCGGTGGGGCTCCGGAGACGATCAAGAACCATGAACTAGAGCCGAGATCATCGGCGCACCGGGGCTGGGCTCGTAAAGGCTTCAGCGATGCGCCGCTGGTTAATTATCAATCGGACCACGGGCGTGCTTTTGTTCGGGTTCGCGGTTCGCTGACGTGGATCAGATCAAACTCGCGGCTCACAAGCTCAGTTGTCCAGGAAGATCTGTACTGGCGGGCGTCAGTTTGGATCGAGAGGTGACCGAAAATAACGGAGTGTTATGCGATGTTGCGCTCAGCTGTTCTCACTTCCTCAGCAATCATCAACCTTTTTTGGAGAATCGCATGAAGGAGTTTTTCTATCTCGACGCTCGCGGCAGGCTATTGGGTTCAGTCATGGCCTTCACGTTTCGCGATGCACATGCTTGGCTCGGTGAGCAGTGTATCAGGTATACCAGCGTGACCCAGTTCAAGCCTACAGCTGGCAAGGACGAGTATCGCCAACGCCGTGAGCACCACGACCACGCTGCAAGATTTGGCTCGTCGGCTACGCGGTCAGGGTGGTGCTCGTAGCCAGCATTGAACGATGCCTAGAGATGTGAACCGGGTGGGTAGGGCTGAGAAGAGGCCATAATTGTTAACTGCCATGCTGGCGCATTCGAGTTCCAAGTTGGCTGGCATGAGCCTCAGAAGCGCATAGTGGCCGAAGCAGCCGAAACTCCACCGGCGGCTATTCAGCCTTCCGGCCACACCGGGGACACACTAAAAATTCTACAGAGCGTTTCTCTGTGGCAAGGCGAGTATCCATGTACATAATCAAGACCGCAGTTCCACAATTCAGGAAACGGGGGACAATTTGATGGTCGATCAGGAGGTCATTCACGTTACGTGATGCTCTTGCCTGGCTCGGATCGCAAGGTGTGAGCTACCACAGCGGGACGCAGTTCAAGCATCGGACTCGCAGAGCCGGGATCGCCGGCTGCGGATGGCTGAAGCGGCACGACCGCCGGCTAAAAGCTGTGGATCTGCTCGATCCTGGCCACTCTGGTGTTCCTGCACCGATGCAGTGGCGGGTGGCCAATATGAACCGGTTTGTGGCTTTACGGGCTAGGAACCGAGTTCTGGATCAGGCTCGGCTAGTAGGTGGGCGGATGTACCAGTACAGTGTACTGATGTGAGCCTTGATGTTTGGGCTCAGTTCGATTTCTAAAGGTATTCTTTTTCTTCTATTTCTTCGTTAGAGAGAGAAAAGAGTATAGTGTACTAAGAGGAGATTAGAGAACGTAATCACCCTCTGATTTCAGCCCACCTACCCTTTGCTGGCAATTATGGCCAGAAACCGCTCACCTGCGGCCGATTGCACCCTCCCGAGTTCACACATCACTCAACCTGACAAAATGCACGGAGACCCACTCTCTGCGGCGAGGAGGCTCTATTGGCTAGTTCTGCCTTCATGCTGACGCGGAGACTCCCCTCCGGACCCACCTCATGAACGGTATGACTTGGTTCAACGCTGCCGATGTCTACGCGGCTCTGAACCTGAACCCGACGGATGTGGCATGGTTAACAAAGGTAAGCACGAGGCTCATATAGGGTTATCTCCCGAACCGGGTTCAGTCCTTTGCTTGCTCATCGATACAGGCATGCCAATGGTTTTTAAATCACCACTGGCAATAATGGCTAGAAACCGCTCTCCAGCGGCCGATTAACCCCCTAGGCAGTCCCCAACATCAACCAAGACCATAAAGCGCCCCACAGACCCTGTTTCTGTGGCGAGGAGACCCGTTATGGCACTTTACTCAACCTTGATGCTCAACTCGGGCACAATCCGGACTTTCGTCGAGGCTGGCACGGTTCACTACCTCGCCAGCCACATCAACGACGTACTCAGCATTCGCCTAAACCAAGAGTCAGCCCGATACGCAAACCTGAACCTGAACCTGAATTAAAACCACATCCGCTTCCTGCGCCCGCCCCTGGAAAGGGAACAAGCGTGAATGTTGTCACTATCGAAGGCTTCCGAGCCTTTGCCAAGGACAGGCCGACATCCTGAAGGCACTCGGTGAAGGACGTCACACTCAGTCCGAGTTCGCCGTCCTCAACGTGAAGGACGGACGCGATGATCTTTGCGGCCGTACATCATGGTCACCCGCTGTAGCTGTGCGCTCGCAAGAGCCGGGGTCGCCTGTGGCGGCTGAGCGAGCAAGAGGCGGCATAAGCGCCGGGTACAAGCTGTGGCTCGCCGGTAAAGCTATCGTGGTGCTGGCCCTCGCGGGCTGGTGATGGCGCACGCAATGAACTGGCGGGTAGCAATGAACCAGCTGGGTCGGGTTGCCTACATAATCTGGATCTGGTTCGGGTTCCGATGGCGAGGTGGTTGACTAATCAGTGAGCGGATGGGCCAGTACAGTGTACTGATGCGCTCTCGAATGTGTCGGATTCAAACGCAATTCTAGTGGTTTTATATTTTCTCTTTTTCTCCTTCAGGAGAGAGAAAGAGTATAGTGTACTAAATAGATTTTGGTAAAAGGCCGAAGCCTCTACCATTCTGGGAACTCCTCCAGAAACCCTGCGGGCCACTTCGGCCAGAAATGGCCCGCCAGCGGCCGATCCGGCCCGGCGCCGCAACTAACCACCACTTGACCCGACAAAACGGCCACAGACCCCCTCCCTGTGGCGAGGAGCGCATCTACGTGTACAGTCAGCTACCGCAGTTCGACTGTCCAAGTCACAGACGACGGTTTGATCGTCGCCCAGGACCTGACTCAAATGCTGCATGGGTGCCAGGACCGCGACATGCTCGCCGGGGTTCCCGCCCACCACATCTGCTCCGTGAATCGCAAGCAATTGAGGAGCAACGTCGACGGACTCCGACCCACCGTTCGCCTGCCAACCCAAGCCGGAGCCGCGACCCTCGTTCTACGAACCTATGCTACACTTGGCATCCTGCTCTTCGCCACCGACGTCGCCCTCCGCTACAAGGAACCTTCACGGTGATCTTTGTCCACCTTCATCGCTTGGCGGTAGCAAGCCGATGTCGCGACGCATCAAGCTTCCGCAGCCCGATGTCAAATTAGGTCATCAGGCGAAAGTGCTGGATTTCTGCTTGATCTTGGAGACGTTGGATGAACATGGGATCCTGTCAAGGATCTTGGTTCATCGGTGATCACGTTATGCCTATCATAAGCGTGGCAAACCCACAGGGTGGCGCAGGAAAGTCGACTTCAACCCTCGTCTTGGCCACAACCCTTGCGCAGCAAGGCGCCAGCGTAGCAATTCTCGAATGTGACCCAAACCGGCCGATCATGGGCTGGAAAGCAGGACAGTCCAACAACACCGTCTTCGTCGATTGCGAAATCACGGAAAGCACGATTACCGCGAAGCTGGACGCCTATCGCAAGCGGTTCCAGTTAGTCATCGTGGATCTCGAAAGCACAGCCAGTCGGCTCATGTCACGAGCACTCGCTCGGTCTCAGCTGGTGATCATCCCGGTCCAAGCCAGCCCCAATGACGCCGAGCTGGCGGCGCGAACCATCCACCTGATCCAGGAGGAAGAGGCCGCTTTCGAGAAGGTGATCCCCTATAAGATCCTGTTCACGAGAACCTCCCCTGTGATCCAGACACGGATCGAGAAGGCGATCATCAAACAGCTGGCCGATGCCGGCGTCCCTCGCTTCCAGGCTCACCTGAACGAGCGAGCCGCGTTCAAGGCGATCTTCTATCATCAGCGGGATCTGGCCGAGCTAGACGACAGCGAGGTGAACGGATTACCCGCGGCAAGAGACAACGCCTTGCGGTTGACCAGCGAGCTGGTCGACTTGCTCACTAGGGAGAAGGCAGCAGCATGAACGGAAGAACCTGGGTTTCGGGAAGCTGGCTCAGATCAAGCCTGACCGGGCAGATGAGCCGGCGGTGCCTGATGCCGCGATCGACGCAGTTGCCGACCGCTATGGCTTTGTCATCCGTGAACCGGTCACGAAGCTGACGCGGCGCACGCCTGCCGAGCCTTCGGCCAACCTGAACATTCGGTTCCGGTGCCCGTCCTCCATCGCTTCGTTCAGTTCTGCGAAGATAACCGCTATAGCTATCCGGAAGCCCTCGACGTCTTGCTGAAGAGGGCAGGGAAATAGATGCGTCAGCGTTGACGCACGTTAATGCAGGTTTGAGAGCAGAAGCAGCAAGGCCGAGTCAGCCGGCGCAACCGGGAGGATGAGCCTACCCGGTTGAGGCAAACAGGCTTTGCTCTCGAAACTGGAGGTGAGCATGTGGTTCATACCGCTTAGCATCAACCTCAAAATGAAGAAGACCCGGAGTCGCTGGCAAGTGACACTCCGGGTCCAACTTTTCATCTAAGAGGAAACGAGGGGTGGGCGAACGCTCTCCCCTCACTCAGACCAAAATATAGCACTACCCATAGACCCCATCAAGGAGGTCTCCCAGAGCGGCCCGCCTGAACCAGTTGCGACATCGGCGCAAGGGTCTATAGCTGCCTCATACAGGAAGGTCCCCCTCTTCCACCCTATGTTCCTGCCTTTGGCAGAGCACTTGCTGCAAAGGCTATTGCATCCGCGATGCAATCCATTTCTCGACGGAACCGACAGTGAATGCAATGCGTGACGCGCTCAGCCGAACACCCTTGGGAAATTCGTTCCTTTGCTGCAGACGCCAGATCGTCGTACGGGACAGGGATGTCGATTTGCAGACTTCTTTCACGGTCATGAGGTTGTTCATTTTAGCTCCTTAGTGATTAGGTTGTTTGGAAAAGAGGGTTGTGCAGGTTATCCAACGGCAGAAATCTCGTCCGCAGGAGATTGTGCTGTCAGAACAAACATCTCCCACGCATTCATGATGCGACGGCGTGCTTCGAGGGAGTTGCCCCGCCGATAAGCGCGCTCCACCGCACTGCCTATCGTGTGAGCAAGGCATGCTTCGGCGTGTTCGCGCGAAAAGTCAGTCTTCTCCCCACACCAGTCCCGGAAAGTGGAGCGAAAGCCGTGAACTGTGTAACCCTTCGTCAGACTGTGCAGCACCTTCGACATCGTCATGTCTGAAAGAGGCGTATTCTCGCGAGATCCCGGGAAAACAAAGTTCGAATGACGGATTTCCCGCATGCGTTCTACGATCAAGATACTGCTGTCACACAAAGGGATGGAGTGTTCCTTGTTCGCCTTCATGCGTGCTGCAGGAACGACCCAGAGTTTCTTGTCTACATCGAACTCTGACCATGTTGCTCCGCGTATCTCCCCGGAACGAGCAGCTGTAAGAATAAGAAGCTGAAGAGCCGCCGCTGCAATCGTGTCCAACTCCTCAAGGCTTTTCCAGAACTCAGGTAGGTCTGAGAAGGGCAAAGCTGGATGGTGGCCACGTTGGAGCTTCTGGCGTTTGGGTAAGAGAAGCTGAAGGTGCCCATGCCAAGCGGCTGGGTTTTCACCCGAGCGATGCCCGTGAACTTTGGCTGCGTTAAGAACACGCTCAATGCGTCCCCGAATGCGGGACGCTGTTTC